>CAZYYR010000010.1:1197-24644 GCA_964651465.1 uncultured Nitrosospira sp. | reverse complement strand
ACATTGAATTCCGCCACCCTGATTGCAATCCAGCACAGGCGATCAGGGATGGCCTGCCTGCTTCTGGTGACGCCTTACAGGATACGCGGAGCTTCGTTATCAGCGATTGAAGCTGATGATGGACAGAAAAAGCCTGAACAGCTTCAGGTAAGGCCGCACTGATCAGCGAATGAGGAATACAATGTTCTATGAGCCAACAACGGTGCCTGGGAGGCGCAAAAAATTCCAGCACGCCAGAACATCAGGCCGGCCCAGACTGTGAATTTCTTTCCGATGCAAGCGCATCCATAGCGCACCGGGCAATCTGGACCATTCATCTTCCTGCGCGACAGTGGCTGATAATGGCAATCCATCCGCCATGCCGTTCCCGCAAAAAATAGCTAATGCCCTAGTTGCGTCGAATCGGGAGACGACACGGTACCCTTCACGATCAGTGCCAGTTTGAGTCGGTCAGCGACATCGAGCTTGCGGAAAACTTCACTCAGATGGGCTTTTACGGTTCGCTCGGTAATGGCCAGTCGCCGCGCGATCTGCTTGTTGCTTTCCCCATTCCCAACCAGCGTGGCAATTTCATATTCGCGGCGGGTCAGATTTGCCAGTAAATCGCTGACAGTCTGTTTGATCCTGTTCCGCTCCTGCGTGATCGTGACAAGCTCGTTCAACAGATGCCAGCTGAGCGTTCTCCGAATCCACAATTCCCCCTGCTGAACGGCGACCACTACATGCTTGAGCTGCTCGGATTCGATATCGCGCCGGCAGCAGCCTCTTATCCCGGTTCGGAACAACGCCCACTCGGCTTCATCGGAGAGTGGATCGCTTAAAATCACGATCTTGGTTTCCGGATTCAATCGCGTAAGCGCTAGAATTCCCTCAATGCCATTCAACTGGGGCAAATCGTAGTCCAGCAAGAGAATGGCGGGCTTGAGCCGCACCAATTCATTTCTGAGCGAATCCAGATTTGTCGAGCAAAAGACAGGGCCAAGACCGTCCATACCCTGCTCCCAGCGATACAGATCATTCTGAGACGCACTAGCAAGCAAGATCAAGAATGTCTCTCCATGAGATCAATGTAAAACCTTGTCCATGATTTTACTAAGCATTCGACGTGTAATCCAGATTTCGCCCTGATCCACCAAACGTACGGCCTTGATAAAATAAAACGGATCGGCTTCATGGCTGAGGCAACCGCGCGCACCGTTGGCCAGGCCCTGGATGATCTGTTCCTCCCGCGCCGATTTACCGGTCAACAGCAATACGAGCGTGTCGGGGCACTCACGGTGCAGGGCTTCGAGCAATGCAAAATCTCCCTCGCGCGAATAATCCAGGTCAACGAAAAGAATGCGAGGCCGGGTTTCGCTGATCCTTGCAACGATATCGTCAATAGCGGCAAAACCGCCATGTCCCCCGGGTTCCGGATCGGCATACAGATCGCTGCTGTTCGAAATGACATTCCCCAGCACCTTTATCCCTGGTCCATCCTCCAGGAACTGCTCCAGTTTTTTGCGTCTGCCCGTATCCGCATCGGCAATCGCTACCGTGACTGTTTGCATCGCTCCTCCTTCCGTCTTGCTCATGTTAACTTGCGATTTTGTGCCATGAATATGGTCAGCTTCCAGCATTATTCCGTTGATCGGGCGCATGGCCGGCCGGTTCCCTGTTCTGCAGCAGCTCATGGATATAGGTTGCGGGAATCGCATAGGTTATGCCGCTCGGATTGCTGAGCGCCGCCTCTTTCTTTCCTTTCACGAATACCATATTGATCACGCCGTATACGGCACCGGATTCCGGATCGTAGAGCGGGCTTCCGCTACTGCCCGGGTAGGCAGTGCCATCGAGCTGGAATACCGAGTACGGGGGCTTTTGCAACTGGCTGATCATCTTCGCGTTCAACTGCCTCGAATTGTGCGCGGGCAGAATGATCGGGGTGATGGAGGATACCGTCGCACGATGAGTGACCGGATAGAAACCGAGAATCATGCCAATCGGAAATCCGGTGAATGCCAGGTCCTGCCCTTCCCTTACCTTGCGCGCGTCTCCCAGCTTCATGGCGGGCAAGGCATCGCCGCTGATTTTTAGAAGCACCAGATCGTGGTCCTTGTCGACCGCCGCAACGACAGCGGCTCTGAGCTCCGGTTCCTTGCCCTTGCCAGTGATGACGGTATACGCTTCCTTGTTCGCAATATCCAGGACCTCGGGAACGACATGGGCGTTCGTGATCACGTGCAAGCCATCATCCAGCACGAAACCGGTACCGAGAAAATTAATGGGAGGGGAACGCGTTTTCTGAACAGTTCCAATGCCGACAATCGACGGTTTGATCCTTTCGATCGTGCTGACGAGCTCGTTACCCCAGAGCGGGGTAGCAAACACAACCCCAAAAACGCCAAAACCGTGGATACATCCGACGCAGAGAACTCGCATCATTTGCTGGGTATTCGTCATCTTTCAAGTTCATCCACGTCTTCCACCTGATACGATTCGCTGATACGTCCAGTCTGCTGTCCAGGCGCGCCATTGTCAGGCCCGGGCTATTTACAGCCTTCCATCTTATAGATGAAGTAGCCATCCCTGGCAATTGCTTCTTCAACGTTGGCGGGCGCGCTTTGACTATGACAGAAGCTGCATTCCCTCGTGGTGACGACTGCATCGCCTTCACCGATGGACTCCAGCCATTGTCTGGCGTATTCAATGGCCTTGTCCGAATCCTTTACGCCGGTGAATACATCAAAGTGCATGGTATGGCCATCTTTTGCTTTGACATATGTATCGTACACGTGCATTTCCATATTTTCCTCTCCAGCGGTTATTGGCATTCCGGCAGGCGGGCTGCCTGATCGATTCACGGGTCTCTGCCGGCTCAAGCAAGAGTATATAGACTATCACGGCAATAAAAAAAGTGGAAACGGATGTGTATGATGCCGCGATCTCTGGTTGCCACGTTCAAGCCTCGGGATCGGCGGGGTATTTCATGGCATTGCAGGTTCAAATGCGATCAGCTGGTTCGAAATCATCATATTTGTCATCAAACTGTCACTAAGCGGAAATAAAACAGACATCTAACCACACTACTCTCCCCTATCGGTTTCATAACACCACTGGGAAGAATAGTCATGACGTTGTCCAGAGCCATCCTCACCGTCGCAGCCACTTTAGGTTCCAGCGTACCCACCGCCGCATTTGCTCTCGATCTCTATATGGACACGAAAACAGAGCAGATATACGCCAAACCCGGGCCTGGCCGTGTTCTTCTGGGTTCTTTCGTGAGAGAGCAGGATAAGACAAGCAAGGTCAGCGAGCCGGAAAGGTCCTCCGAGGATCAGCCCGCGGAAAGCGCTATGGTAGCGAATGGCGCCGCCGGAAAACAGGATGCATCGGAACTGGCGGCGATGCGCAAGGACATGGAGCTGAAAGCCGAGATGCGCGAGGCCCGTCTGGCCAGCGAAGTAGCGTCGCTGGAAGAACGGGTCAAGCAGGCCGAAAAAACCAAGATGAAATATGGTCCGGGATTGCATTTCGAAAGCACCGACGGCAACTTTACAGCCGCGCTCGATGGGCGGCTGCAAGTGGACGCACAGTACAACATCACCAATGATGTCCTGCCGCCCGCTGCAAATGACCGGCCTTACGAACTGAACAGCGGCGCCAACATCCGCCGCGCCCGCCTCGGCGTGGAAGGCACGATTTTCAAGAAATGGGACTATAAATTCGAATACGATTTCAGCCGCGGGAATGGTTCGGTTACCTCCGGGATCACGGATGCCTTCATTCGCTACAACTTCGACAACCCCCTCTCCATCAAGGTGGGCTCGTTCAAGGAACCCTTCAGCATGGAAGAAGCGACCAGCAACCGGTTTCTGACATTCGTCGAACGCAACATGGCCGTGAATACATTCCTTGACAATCCCAATGTCTACAAGACCGGTATTGGCGTCAACTACGCGGTACCGCGATGGCAGACGGGAGTGTCGTTCCAGACCGAGCCGGTAGGCAGCTGGTCCAATGCCGCCACATCGATCAATCCGAACGGCAACAACAGCCGTAACAATGGCTCTGGCGACATCAGCTGGGAAGGGGTAGGGCGCATTTCCGGCAGACCCTGGCTGGAAAGCGAGACGAAGTTCTGGCATATAGGGGCATCAGCGGCTTACACCAGGGTTAATACTCAATACGAAGGGGATGGGGATCTTGCCAACGGCGGGATGAGCTTCGGCTCTTTCCCCGCTGTCAATGTCGACCGCACCAACGTGCTGAACACTGGCAACCTGAGCATCGGAAACAGGAACGACCCGGATTCGCGCCGTGTGGAAAGCTTCAATCGCTGGGGTGCGGAAACCGCACTGGTTTATGGTCCTTTTTCTGCCCAAGCGGAGTACCTGAGGACCGATATCAACGGTCACGGTTACAGCGGAGAATCCCTGTTCGGCTTTTATGGCTACGTCAGCTATTTCCTCACCGGAGAATCACGCGTCTATCACGTCAAGAATGGAGCGTGGAACCGGATCAAACCCAATCAGCTGTTTCAGCTGAACGGTCCAGGCTGGGGAGCGTGGGAAATTGCTGCGGGGTATGACTATATGGATATGAACGACGGAGTCATCCGAGGTGGAAAAGCCGATCTCATCAAGTTCGGACTGAACTGGTACCCCCACTCGCATCTGCGAGTCATGACCAACTATATCCACGTTCTGGACGTCAATACGGCAGGCGTTGCAGACCGCCGCAGCGCCGGCTTCAATAACGCCAACCTGGATACGTGGATCACGCGCTTCCAGGTCGATTTTTAAAAAAACCACCCCGTACGGTAGCGTTCAGGTCCTGCCAGCCGATTCCTGTCATTCCGAAAAACATCGGCTGGCCGGCGTGAGAGAGCCGGCTGCTTACCTCAGCGAAAATTCCGCGCGGCTCGCCGATTTCTGGCTGCTGGCCTGTCTCTCGATCTTGGGTTCGAGCACGAAGATCCGCTCCCCCGGCACACCGCCTTTCTCGATCAGCCAGTTGCGGGCATTGGTTGCACGAACTTCGGCGAGTTCCCGCAATTCATCGTCGCCGGCATCCGTGTTCGCCAACAGCAATTTTTCCATTTCCGGAACAGGCAGGCCTTTTGCAAAACCGATTACATTCTTCGGTTTCTCGAATTTTGCGTCCTTGTAGAGGACGGTCAAATACTTCTCGTATTCCTCCGGCGACAATTCGATCTCGTCCAGCGGTCCGCGGGCCTCTCCCTTCTTTATGTCCGCCGACACTTTCAGAGCCTTGATCCTGCGTTCAAGTATCCGGCGCTTGAGCGCCTCCGGATCATGCAGAGGATCAGCCCAGCCGGTAATCTCGAGTTTGATGGCGGGGCGATCGATCAATGCCTGGGATAGCGTTTCAAGACGTTTTTCGGATTCCGCTGTAATCTGCGCATCGCCGGGTAAAAAATCCGCCTGCGATAATTCTTCACCGCCAAAGAGCGAGCCCAGCAGCGCAAAAGGTGCGGTCACTGCCTTGGTCAGCAGATTGAGGACGGCCTGGATAATCACTCCCCCAAGGCTGAATTCCGGATCGTTGATCGATCCGCTGATAGGCAGGTGGACATCGATTTCGCCGCGGCGATTCTGAAGTACCGCCAGGGCCAGATTTACCGGGATCGAGAGCGCGTCCGGACTCTCGATTTTTTCCCCGAAGATGAGCTGGTCGAGAAAGATATTGTTTTCCGCCGACAGTTCCCCTTTCTCGACATGGTAATGAATATCGACGGACAACTTGCCTTTCTCGATGGCATACCCGACATACTTGCCCGAATAGGGACTGAATGTCGGCATGTCAATGCCTTTAGCTGTCGCGGTAACATCGAGGTAGAGCTCTTTACCCCAGGTGTCGACCTTACCCGTAATCTTCAGTGGTGCGGTTTTGTCCACGGCGCCGCGGATATCGATCTCGCCAGGTTTGCGAGGATCGAGGGGGCCGATCCGGCCGGCAAGTCCGGTCAGATTGGCACGATAGTTCGGCTTGATGAAATGATCCTGGAAAATGATGTTTCCGCCTTGCATGACGATACGGCCGACACGAACCGGAAGGGGCTTGCTAGGAGGCGGTGGCTTTGGGAGTTTCTGTACAGTTTGATCGGGCCGGTCCGCTGGACTCTTCCTCTCAGCCAGCGGGGATGGTTCAGTTGCGACAGGTACCCTTGAAGATTTTGCGCTGTCCTGCCGCACGATATGCTTGAGGTTCAGTTCTCCCTCGGGGGAAAGCACGACATAAGCGAAGAAATCGGTCATCGAAATGGCCCCGATCCCGACGTTCAGCGGTTCATTCACGAACTGGATATTCTTGATGTCGATGCTGCGCCAGCGCAGGAGATCGCTCGCATCGGTCTTGTCCAGGATGCTGAAATTGGTCAGGCGACTGGCGCCGTTGACCGTCACTTTCAATGGCGATTTTTCCACGCTCGCCGCTTTGATGGCACCCTGGAACGACAATGCACCACGCGCAAGCAGCACATTCAGCTGATCGCTCGCCCAGCCCTGTAGCGCGACCAGGTCGACCTCTTGCGCGTCGATGACGAGATCGGCCGCCACTGGCGCCCAAGCCAGGGAACCGGTAGTGTCCAGGTGGCCGCGCTTGTTGATTTGCGCTTTCAGAGCAAACTTCAATGGCGCGACCCCGCTGAAATCGATATCGCTGACGGTCAGATCCAGCGGTTCGACGATCATCGGCACCACTTCGGGAAGATTGCTGTCTTTAAACCGCAGCGACGACTCCACCAGTTCCAATTTTCCAAGCCGGGCCGTCCAGGACTTGCCATTTTCGGATTTTTCTGGCGTCATTTCCGGCGTCGGCCTGCTTTTATCCGCAGCCGGCGCAAAGAACTTGGCAAGATTGAGTCGTCCATCCTTTCCACGGTGCAATGAAGCTTTAACCTGTTCGAGTACGAGCGCATCCAGAGTAACGCTCTGGCGGGCAGGATCGATTCCAATCTCGCCTATGCTCAACCTGGGCACATGCAATGCGGGATCCGGGCTGCCCTCTCTTGTCATGGCTGTTTCCGACAATGTCAATGCAGCACGGGACGCCTTCGTCCCGCTGAGATTGATTTCGGTCAGCGACAAGTCGAGCCGGTCGAGCCTGGCATTATAGGGTACCTCTACAGCGCGATTCTCGATCTCCAATTGTTTCAATGCCGCCCGTCCGGTCAATGCTATATTGGGTGACTCGCCGTCCGCCTGACTGAAAGTCAGCAGCAAATCGCTGTCGAAGTAACCGGAGAGTAGCCGCATCCCGGTGGGAATGGGCGAATATTCGTCTATATGGGTCAGATCGATGTCTTTGAAATTGAGTTCGAGCGTTGCTTCGCGATTACGAGTGAAAGGGCGCAGCTTGCCCCCCAAGGTGAGAGGTGCCCCATTCACCCTGGCACTGAAGCGCGGTTCCACCCAGGTTTCCTCGGCACTCTCGAAGTTGGCGATGAAGGGGATGCCAACTTCGATCTCGGAGATTTCCTGCCGGCTGTCCTTGACTCGATCCACGAATTCGAAACGGCCTCCTTCAATCGTGATGTTGCTGACTGAAAACATCGACTCGCCGCCCTCATCCGGCTTATTCAGAAACTCTTCCATCAGATCCGTGACATTGAATCTTTGCTCGGCTTCTCGAACCAGACGCACCGCAGGACCTTTGAGCGATAAGGAACTGATCACGGGGGCGCGGCGCGCAAGGGAGGCGATGCTGAGGTTGGTGTAGAGTTCATCCAGGGAAAACAATGCATTGCCCGCGCCGGGACCCGCCTCCTGCTCACCGATGCGAAAACCGCGTACGGTCAGTTCCAGCGTATACGGTTGAATATCGATCGACTGCACTGTCACTGGCCGATGCAGCATCTCCGAGAGCGCCATTTCGAGCTTGGACTTCGCATATCCCGGCAGCCAAAAATAACCCAGCAAGCCGAACAGAATAACGATGCCCGCAAAAATGCCCAGGCCGATACCTAAACGTCGACGATTGAAACGATGCAGCAGTTTTTTCACAGACATGATCGCGGTTTTCCCGAAGGCGGTCTTGGCGCCTGCCAGTACATCGAAGTCAAGCTGAACTTTGCTCGTCTGCTAACTTTACGCTGAGCGAAAAGAAGGGTCAATTGTTGTCAACGTTGCTGCCTCAGCAGACCGCCCGCTGTTTTTACGGAGGCGTTAGCGCCCTCGGCGTGGAGGAACCAGTCTCAGGGTAACGATGACCAGGAGCGCAAACAGCACGTAGATCGCGGTCAGCACCCATTCGGGTACATCATAAAAAATGATGCGATGCAGCCAGCGCTCGATGAAGCTGCTTTCAGTAGCGGTTCCCCGTAATGCATCTTCCAGCAGGGTCAGCGGACAGACCATGCCGATAAGCGACTCGCCCACGACGAATCCGATGGCAGCAAGATGCGCCAGCCTGAAATGGCGGTTTCTCACGAAATTCAGCTTCATCCATGCGCCGACCCAGATCAGCGGCAGGCTGCCGACGACGAACAGTACGAATAGAAAATGAACGACAAGTATGAGATCCGCTACCCACATGGCAATTCACAATCACCGCATGAAACCCAGCGAGAAATGTCGTAACGCGCGCATCGAAAAATCGATAGACGAGGATGTTGAACAAAATGAATTCACTTGTCGGGGAATGGCATCGCTATGAACTTTGGGGGATGCGTTCCACGTGCGGAAAAGAGAGCCTGCTCCGGACTGTCTTTGCCATGAAAAACAAAAGCATAAATATATTCTAATAGGTTATTTCGGGATGCCTGCTCAAGCCGGTATAGTGTTGCGTCGTAATAGAAGAGGCAGAAAACCAATTCATGAAGATTCGTAATCTGGATCTGACGGGAAATCCGATAAATGTCGAGCATCAGCAACTGGGGCTCCCTCCTGTGGAAGAGCCCATCTCTCATCCCGACGCCCATCCGCTCCTGAATGTGGCGGTCCGGTTTGCCGTTGTTGTGCTGATTGCATTGCTCCTTTTTCTGGTCGGACGCTTCTTCATTTCAAACAACTGGTTCGGGGCCTGGCACATCATTGGGGAGACACTGGGCACCCGCGTTTTCTGGAGCGCGGTAGCCGTCGGTTTTTTTGCGCAGGTAGTGGACGGTGCGCTGGGCATGGCCTACGGTGTTACGGCAACCTCGTTTCTCCTGGCCGCCGGCGCCACTCCCGGCACCGCAAGCGCGAGCGTCCATATTGCGGAGATATTCACCACCGGGGTTTCGGGCATTTCCCATGTCAAGTTCGGCAATGTCAACAAAGATCTGTTCATTCGCTTGCTGATACCCGGCATTCTCGGCGGAATCCTGGGGGCGATACTGGTTACCCAGATCGACGGCACCGTATTCAAGCCGTACATTTCCGCCTATCTGTTATTGCTTGGAATATACATACTCAGCAAAGCTTTCCGCCCGTTACGCCTGCGCAAGACCGAGCCGGGGCATGTCGGCAAGCTGGCGCTGTTCGGAGGATTTGTCGATGCGGCAGGCGGGGGCGGCTGGGGTCCGGTGGTCACTTCCACATTGGTGAGTTCGGGCAACGATCCTCGCACGACCATCGGATCAGTCAATTTTGCGGAATTCTTCCTGACCTTGACAGGGGCCGCTGTTTTTACGCTGCTGATGGAAACCAATACCTGGCCCATCATCGTGGGCCTGGTATTTGGTGGACTATTCGCCGCGCCATTTGCAGCAGTCCTCTGCAAAAAACTGCATGCTCGGACACTGCTTGTCCTGGTGGGAACGTTAATCATCATTATCAGCTTGTACAACCTGTACCGGGCGCTTGGGGCCTGAATACGATCGTACGATATGCGTAGGCCAGAAGCCGGTGCAGGAAAACAAAGGCTTTTACAGCAGCGGCTCTACCATGGATTCGAGCCTGCTCTGGCTGAGGCGACCAAGCTTGGTGCCCGAGATCTTTCCATTGCGATCGATGACAACGGTAAAGGGTAGCGCACCCTGGTTGTTTCCTGCCGCTTCAGCCAGCATCATGGCTTTCATGCCTCCCACCAGGACTGGATAATTGATGCCCATCCCTTTGCTGAACGCTTCCGCTTTTTCACGCTGATCCACGGCAACTCCGATCAGCGTCAACCCCTTGTCCACGTACTTGTTGTGAACGTTGATGAATTCCGGAATCTCCTGGCGACAGGGTTCACACCAGCTTGCCCAGAAATTGACCACCATTACCTTGCCGCGCCACTGGGAAAAGGCCTGGTCACTGCCTTGCAGATCCGGTAACGTGGCCGCCAGTATGGCTTCCGCTCCTCTGGTCGACACCATCGCGTCAACACCGGGGCGGGAGTCACCGCTCATCAGCTGTCCGCGCAACAGCAATCCTGCGGTCAATGCCACCGCAGCAACGCCCGTGTACAACAAAATCTGCTGTAATTTCGCCATTGAATGTCAATCCTGAATAGCCGGCGCCAAAATGCCGGACAGTGTACCCTGAATCTGTAAAGGCAGGACGTGAAGCTATATCAGTACCGCGTTGAGTATTTTCATGAAACCTTGCTTGTTCTGATACCCGATGACCCTGATATTTGGCACTTCACGCCCTTCCCGGTCGAGGAACAGAATGGCAGGGGGACCAAACAGCTTGAACCGTTTGAGTAATGCCGCATCGTCAGGCGTTCCGTGGGTGACATCGACCTGTAGCAGCACTGTGTCCTTGAGCCGCGCCCGCACATCCGCATCGGCCAGGGTGAACCGTTCCATTTCCTTGCAGGAAATGCACCAGTCCGCATAAAAATCCACCATTACGTACCTGTTTCTGGACTGGAGAATCTGCTCATCCAGTTCAGCCGCCGATTTTACCCTGCGAAACGGCAGATGCCCCGCTTCAGTCTGGCCCGCCCGGACTGTATCGGCTCCGGCAAGGCTTATCCTGGACAGGGGCTGAAGGATATCGCGGCTTCCCGAAAAAACACCGATCAGCAACGCGATGCCCGTCAGCAGGGCGATCATCCCCAGGCCCTTCAAAAATTTCTGGAAACCGGAAGCACCCGGACGCAGCGGATCCACGGCATGCAGATAGATGGCGGAGACGATGAGCAGCGCCGCCCATAGCAACATATGGGCTACCGCAGGAATGACCGGCGATATGAGCCATATCGCGACCCCCAGCAACAGCACGCCAAACACCTGTTTGATGGACTCCATCCATGGACCGGCTTTTGGCAGAAGCGCTCCGGCGGAGGCGCCCAGCAGCAATAGCGGCACACCCATGCCCAAGGCCATGGCGAACAGGGCTGAGCCACCCAGCACGACGTCCCGGGTCTGGCTGATGTACAGCAGCGCACCCGCCAGTGGCGCAGCCACGCAGGGCCCGATGATCAATGCCGACAATGCCCCCATGGCAAATACGCTCGTCAACTGCCCCCCTTTCATGTGTCCCGCTTCCTCGGAAAGTTTGCTCTGGAGAAAGGTGGGCAGTTGCAGTTCGTAAAAACCGAACATGGAAAAGGCCAGCGTGACGAAGACCAGCGCAAATGTCCCCAGCACCCAGGCATTCTGCAGAGCAGCGGAGAGCATCGCCCCGGAAAGCCCGGCCGCTACGCCGGCGGCGGCATAAGTGATTGCCATTCCCATGACATAGGCGAGTGATAGAACAAACCCGCGTGTCTTCGTGATGTGCTCCCCCCGCTTGGCGATGATGCCCGACAGGATGGGAAACATCGGAAATACGCACGGGGTAAAGGCGAGCAATAGACCGATACCGAAGAAACCGGTGAGAATCAGCCAGAAATTGCCGGTCTGGAACATCCGTTCTATCTGGACCGATTCGGTCTCGATCCCCGGCGACGAAGACTGAAACAGTTCTTCAGCCGGGTCCTGCCTGGCAGTGGATGAGGTTGCTGCAGTCGCATTGCCGCTCACGGCATTGGCAACCGCTCCCACGGCGGCTTTCGCCGCTGGCAGCGTCAGCTCTACGACCTTGTTGATCGGCGCGTAACAGACGCCTACCGGTTCATTACAGCCTTGATAGGTCGCCAGAAGTGTCAGCTTGCGGGGTGACGGGTCGTCGCGCCGCAGTGAAATTCTGGCTTCGAACGGCTTGTGAAATACCTCGACCTGTCCAAAGGTCAAGTCGCTTTTCATCTCGCCTTGTGGCAATACGACTTCCTTGATCGCCGTCTGGGTATTTGGCTGGGTATCCTTAGGTGTAAACGCAACCTTGTCTTTATAAAGATAGTAGTTTTTCGCCGGCTCGAATTTCGCGATCAGCGTATTCTCGTCCTGTACCTTGACCGTCAGCTTGAAAGCCTGGTCCGGCGGCAACAGCTCCTCTTCATCCTGACTCAGGCTCGCACTCAACTGCTGCAGGCCTGAAAGGAAGCCGGATGATTTTCCATCCTCCGCCAGAAGGGTGGTGCTGGAAAGGCAGAGAATCAGCAGAAGGGAACGTATCAGCATGAAGGCGCAGGATGTGTTCAATTTTTGTCGGATGAGGACGTTTCCTCGGCGATCCACCTCAAATAAGCGGGCAAGCCATTGCTTATTGGGACAGCAATGATCTCGGGGAGTTCGTAGGGGTGCATGGACTTGATCAGCTGCTCCAGTCGCGGATAATGCCGCGCCAGCGTCTTGACGAATACCGGTACCTCAGTGGCGATCTCATTCCGCTCTTGCCAGCGATAGACCGAAGTGCACTCGCCCATCACATTGACGCAGGCTGCCAGCCGCTCGTCGATGAGCTTGTTTGCCAGCGCCACCGCCTGGGCTCGGTCCGGCCAACTGGTAATGATCAGTATGGGTTCCATGCTTGAGCAGTATCCCGTCGCTTGCGAACACACCGATTCTACCTGTTTTCCGCCCCTATTTGCTCCGGCTCTCCGCCAGGCACGCCGCTACGGTAGGGTAGCGCAACCTGACATGCAATTCATGCTTGATGCGCGCATTGGTCAGCCGCCGCGACTCCTGCATGAAGGACAGCATGCCCGGGGAAATTCGCCCTTCGGCCTGGGCGCGGCGAATCCGGGGCGGCCGGGGAAGATCGAACCGCTCGGCTATCAGATCGAAGTACTCGCCCATTTTCAGATTCGAATCATCACAAGCGTGATAAATCCGCCCAGGTCTTGCATGGCGCAGTGCTGCGACAATGATGCGGGCGAGATCCTCGGCATGGATGTGATTGGTGTAGCTGTCCTCTTCCGCAACCAGTGCCGGCGTGCCCTCCCGCAGTCGCGCCAGCGGCAGACGGTCGCCCGCATAGATTCCCGGAACACGAAGAATGGACACATTGACCCCGTTGCGCAAACCCCAGCTTCGAACCCGGCTCTCCGCATCGGCGCGCCGCAATGCCCGGGCGGTCTGGGGGTTGATCAGGCGGGTTTCATCGACCAGAGCGCCCTTGCAATCTCCGTATACCCCGCTGGTACTGATGTAGATAAAGCGTTGTGGTAACATGCTCGCTTTCATTTTTGGCCGTTTTGCGAGTGCCGCCAGAAGGTTTGCGGTACGCGTGTCCCGCTGGCCTTTATCGGATGGAGGCGCCAGGTGCAGGACGGCATGGGCCGCGCCTGTCAATTTGTCCAGGCTCCGGGGAATATCGAGGTCTCCGAATATGGGCTCGATGCCCAGGGAATAGAGCCGGGCACGCTGCTCCGGCTTGCGATGCAAGCCCAATAGCCGGTAGCGCGCCTGCAGTAGAGGTGCTGCGCGCACGGCGACGTCACCACACCCTACGATCAAAAGTGTCTGCTTCATGACCTCATCCGATTTTCAGCGGATTTTCTTTTATTCCTTCTGACTGATTCCTGATCGATGTCACATAAAATCACTATCCAGCCGAGCGGGCATGTTCTTTACGCCCAACCTGGCGAAACCGTGCTTCAGGCAGCTCTGCGCGAAGGCTTTCCGCTGCCCTACGGATGCAGGAACGGCGCCTGCGGCACTTGCAAGGGCAAGATCATACAGGGAACGGTAGATTTCGGCAGTCATAACGATAGCGCGTTGACCGAAATGGAAAAGCAGGCTGGAATGGCGCTTTTTTGCTGCGCGGTGCCGCAGACTGACCTGATAATCGAGTGCCGTGAAATCGGAGCAATAAAGGATATCAAGATCAAGACACTCCCCTGCCGCGTTCACAGGCTGGAGCGCCTTGCACCGGATGTCATGCTCATTTTCCTGAAGCTTCCCGCCAACGAACGCCTGCAGTTCCTCGCCGGGCAGTATATCGACATCATCCTCAAGAACGGGATACGCCGCAGTTTTTCACTTGCAAACGCCCCCCATGATGACGAGCTGTTGCAACTGCACGTGCGCAATTATAGCGGCGGCACGTTCGCCGAGCATGTCTTCACGCAAATGAAAGAGAAGGACATCCTGCGCTTTGAAGGCCCGTTCGGTACGTTCTTTTTGCGTGAAGACTCCGACAAGCCGATCATTTTCGTCGCCAGCGGCACCGGCTTCGCGCCGGTAAAAAGCATTCTCGAGCATGTCTTCTATGTACGCAACCAGCGCGGTCATGAGCGCCAGATGGTGCTCTACTGGGGCAACCGCTCCCGAGCCGATCTATACATGGCGGAACTGGCGGGAAGCTGGCAACAGCAGCATGATAACTTCACCTTTATCCCGGTGCTGTCCGAGTCGCCGGCAGGTGACTGGAGCGGAAGAACCGGCCTGGTGCACGAGGCCGTGCTGCAGGATTTCGATGACCTCGCCGGCTACCAGGTGTATGCCTGCGGCACGCCCGCAATGGTCGAGGCTGCGCATCGGGATTTCACAACGTTGCGAAATCTTCCGGAAAACGAATTCTTTTCCGATGCATTTACCCCTTCGCCTGCCAAGGCCGCGCCCTGAATCCTGCCGGCTGCCCATCCCGCAAAGCTGCCGTCGCGCCAGCAGAGATTCATTCAGCGCTTCCCTGGCTGCAACCGGGCAAAACCAGTCCGCTTTTACTCGTCCAGTCCTGCCCCCGAGCCGACGAGCCGCCCGTCCAGGCATCTCAATGCGAGTTCCAGCCCCTTGTCGTAATGGTCCTTTGCCAGCCCGGACCTGCCAAGCTTGTCGTTCAGCTGCGCCAGCGCGAGATGTGCGGGGTAATCGGGCTCCACGGAAAGACTTGCCTCCAGATAATTCTGGGCCTTGCCCCACAGTTCGCAATGGAGGCAGAGCCGTCCTAGCGAAAGCAGCAGGCTGGCATCGTTGGGATGCGTCTTGAGCCATGTTTCCGCGCGTTCAATCTGCCTGATGGCTCCATCCGCGACACATTCGGCATACAGCTCGGCCAATTCCGAATTCCACTGGCTGTCAAGGCTTTGCTCAATAATCTGATGCGCGGTCGCACAGTCGCCCATGGATGAGTAGGCGCGTGCAGCGGCACCAGCCAGCTCGCTGTCCTTCCTGTCGACTGCAGCCATACTCTGCCAGTACGCCTTCAGCGCCTGGGGATTCAATGTTCTGCTTTTGAGGTTCTCCATATGAGCGCGACGCCTCAATTGCCCGATCAGCACCGCATCGATTGCATTCCGCTGCTCCAGTTGCGAAAGTATCTCCAATACGGCATTCCAGTTTTTGGCACGCTGCTGCGCTTCCAGTTCCAGCCGAAGGGCGGCGGTATGCCGACGGGAGCCGGTTACAGGCAGCAAATGCAATATTTTCAGCGCTTCTTCGGACCGGTGCTCGTCCAGCAATAATTCAGCATGGGTCATCAGGCGCAGCGTCGTCTCCTTCGGTGCATTGCGTTCCGCAAGCGCGATGAATTCGTCACGCTGCGAATATTTTCTCAGCTCGTGTGCCGACCTTGCCGCAACCATGGCGTTGATTGCGCTAATGGTGGGCGATTTTTCCAGCTCCAGTACGGCTGCAGACGCTTTCTGAGCCTTTGGATAACTGCCCTCGAAGAAGGCTTTCAAGCCGTCCAGCATGCCTCGAAGCGCTTTTTCGCGGCGCCGCCGGGCCCGGAACTCTCGCACTTCCCTGGGCAGCCGCAGGGTAATGACAAGGAGGCGCACCACAAAGTATCCGATGAGAATGGTCGACAGCAGCAGCACGACCAGCAGATTCAGCGACAGCTCGATGCGGTAGGGCTGGGCCACCACCAGTACATATCCATTGTTGGAACTGGCCGCAAATGCCACCACCACCGCGAACAGAAACAGGACCACAAGCCAGATGGCCCCTTTCACCTGTTTCCCCGCTCACGCGCAAGCCGATATTCGCGGACTGCATCGAGGCTCGCGGAAATACGAGGCAGTTCGACGCCGACCTCGCTTTCGCCCAATTGACGCACTGCATCGAGTGCATTGACCACCGCCTTGGCGTTCGTGTCGTAATACCGGCTGATCCAGTCAGCCGAAACGTTGAGATCAGCCTTGAAACTGACTTCGTTATGAGCAAGCAATGCGTGGCGCGCGGACAGGAGCCGCAGTTTCAGGTTCTCGCGCAGAAAATAGGCCTGCGAGGGCGACAGCACCGCCACATCCGGCTTGTTCATATGCTGGATCCGCACGAGCTGCTTCACATCCTTCCAGGCTTCCTGCACGAACCTGAGCCATTCACTTTCCGCAGAGACTGTCTGATGCTGAGGCGAGGGCGTTTCAGGAGGACGCAGCTCCATGGCCAGAGGCAGGGTATCGATGGATGCGGCGAGATTGTCCAGCCGCAGGCTGATTCCCACGATATCCACGTAGGGTGCCGACTTCAGCAAATCCATGTCCTTCGCAAGGACCTTGCGCATCGATGCCAGCTGGGGGCGATCGAGCCGCTGCAACCGGGTGGCGGCTTCCTGCATGGCAATCAGGGCTGCCTTGACATTGCTTGCCAGCTGCAACTGCTGATTGGCGATCAACAGCAGTTGCTCCACCTCTTCCAGCGTCACCTCGTCGCGATTGCGCGTAAGCTGTTGATACAGTTCTTCCAGCGCTAATTGCTGACTCTGAGATTCAGCGAACCTTGCTTCGAGCAGACCCAGCTTCGTCTCCATCCGACGCCCTGCCTCTCCCGCCTCGGTCACGATATTGCGCGACTCCTTGCCGGAGGCATCGGCCTCGGCCAGCCTTCTGGCCAGTTCGTGCTGCAACCCTGAAATCTGCGCCCGGGTGTCGTACCACTGCCATGCCAGGACCGGAATAAGGAGGATGACGATGATCAGCACCGGATTGATGCGGCCGATGAGCCGAGACAGCTTTACACGGACTTCCTTCCGTTTATCGGTGGGACCGGCAGGTGGCGGTTCAACGCTCATGGTCTGGATGCATGATTGCACCGGCTTGCGGCCGGAAATAATTCAACAAGCCTTCCATTAAACCTGTGTCCCCGGCAGCAGTAAGGATCACCCGATCAAATCCCGACTTGCCCGCGATTTCCGCGATCCGCTCATGCGACGTGAACAGGGGTATTTCTTCGAGCCACGCGCGGCCAGCATCTCCCACCATTTCGCATAGATTGCGCAGACCCTCGCTGCTGGTTATCGTAACCGCATCCATTTCGCGACGCTCCAGCAACTGCAGCAGAGGACCAGCATCCGCATCCGGCCTGGCACGCCTGTAGCATTCCGCATACTCCACAACGGCACCACGCTTCACCAGGCTTTTCGCCAGCAGGTCACGTCCGCCGTCGCCGCGGAAAATGACGACACGCTTGCCCTCCATTTGTCTCAGTTCAGGCATGCCGAGCAAGGCTTCGCTGTCGAAGCGCGTGGTCGGGGCAATGACCCCGTGCAGGCCGAACGTGCCCAGCGCGCGCGCAGTCCCCTGTCCCACCGCCGCGATCGCGAGGGTGGCAGGTAACGCCCGTTTTGCGCATATCGCGTCCATTGCTTTGAAAGCCGCATTGGGACTGACGAAAACCGCCAGGTCGAATTCGTCGAGGCGCCCGATCAATTCCAGCAAGGGAGCCGGGTCCGCGACGTCCTGTATTTCGAGCACGGGAAACAGCACGGGATTCCCGCCTGCCGCACCAATTCTTTCGGCAAGCCCGACAGCCTGGTGCGCCGGACGCGTGACCAGGATGTGCATCCCGGCCAACGGCCTCGTCACGGATGGCTCACGGGCTCGGTTGACCTTGAACCCAGGGCCGTCAGGATGGCTTCCGCACCTTTTTCCTTCAGATTCTGCGCGAGCCGAGTGCCCATCGCCGCCCCCGTGACGGGATCGCCGCGCAGTTCATCACTGATCAGGCAGGTTCCATCCTGGCTGGCAACGAATCCGCGCAATCTCAGCCCCCCATCGGTGATCTCCGCAAATCCACCCAGAGGGACCTCGCAGCTTCCACCCAGCGCGCGGCTCATGGCACGCTCGGCTTCGACGCACTGCGCAGTTGGCAGGTCATGCAGTGGCTTCACCAACTGGATCAAGTCGGCCCGGTCAGCCCTGCATTCGATACCGAGGGCGCCTTGCCCTACCGCGGGCAAGCTCAGGTCAGGGCTCAACAGTGCGGTGATGCGATCGGCCAGGCCCAGACGTTTCAATCCGGCGGCGGCGAGTATGATGGCAGCAAACTGTCCTTCATCCAGTTTGCGAAGCCTGGTCTGTACGTTGCCCCGCAAGGGTTGAACCTGCAGATGTGGAAAGCGGGCACGCAACTGGCTTTCCCGCCGCAAACTGGAAGTGCCGACCACGCTGCCGGAGGGGAGTGCTTCGAGGGACGCATATCGATTGGAAACAAAGGCATCCCGCGCATCTTCCCGTTCGGTGATCGCCGCCAGCGAAAATCCTTCCGGCATATCCATGGGCACGTCCTTCATAGAATGCACGGCAATGTCCGCGCGACCATCCTCCAGCGCCTGCTCCAACTCTTTGATGAACAAACCCTTTCCGCCTATCTTCGAGAGAGATACATCGAGGATCTGATCGCCGCGTGTTGTCATGCCGAATATGCTGAACTCGGTTTGCGGGTATAATTTCGCGAGCCGCTCCCGGATGAAATTCGCCTGCCACAAGGCCAGAAGGCTCTCTCGCGTGGCAATAACGATTTTTGTGGGTAAGGGTGATCTGGACATTATTATTACATGAGAAAATGATGGAGCTTCCGATGAAGCACATTTTAGCATGCCGGGTACGGGGCCGGACTGAAATGCACTTTGCATCGGTCCGGCCCGGCATTTGAAAAGAGGTTGCGTATGGGATCTTCGCTCGCTTCCCTGCCGGGAAGCTACGATAAGAATCAGATCAACGATGATGAAGGGCCGGAGAAGGACAATCCCTTGCGGGAGGATATTCGCCTGCTGGGACGCATGCTGGGCGATACCCTTCGGGAGCAGGAGGGCGAGCCCGCTTTCGATCTCGTCGAAAATATCCGCCAGACGGCGATCCGGTTTCGACGTGACCAGGACCAGCGGGCACGGGATGAACTGGATGTGCTGTTGAATCAATTGAGCAACAAATCCACCGAAGCGGTAGTGCGCGCATTCAGCCAGTTTTCCCAGTTGTCCAATATCGCGGAGGATATCCATCATAACCGCCGCCGGCGCAGTTATCTCCTGGCCGAATCGCCGCCGCAGGCGGGTAGCGTGGCGAAAGCCCTGGAACAGGTCTTTTCAAGCGGAACAGCACGCGCGGAACTGGCCGATTTTTTCGCAAAAGCCGTCGTTTCGCCGGTGCTGACAGCCCATCCCACCGAGGTGCAGCGCAGGAGCATACTGGATTGCCAGCTGACCATTGCACACCTGCTGAACGAGCGTGATCGCGTAGAATTGACACCGGAGGAAAAGCGCAACAATGAGGAAGGCCTGCGATGCGCAATCCAGATACTGTGGCAAACCCGCATGCTGCGTCCCACTCGGCTTTCCGTCCATGACGAAATCAAGAACGGCCTGGCCTACTATCACTACACTTTCCTCACCGAAGTGCCGCGGCTGTATGCCGAAATGGAAGACTTGCTGGAGCGCCGGATGGGAGATGAGGCGCCTTCCATTCCGCCGTTTCTGCGTATCGGCAGCTGGATAGGCGGGGATCGGGACGGCAATCCCTTTGTGACAGATGATGTGCTGCTGCACGCAGCCGAACGCCAATCCGCGCTTGCACTGGACTTTTACATGGGTGAAGTCCATCGTATCGGTCGATGGCTGAGCCTCACGGAACGCCTGGTGGACGTGGATGACGAGCTGGCGGCACTGGCGGTGGCCTCGCCCGACCGTGCGCCCGGCCGGGTTGACGAACCCTACCGGCGCGCGCTGATCGGCATTTATGCGCGGCTTGCGGCGACCAGCCAAGGTCTGGGCCACGTGATCCGCCAACGGCGACCGGTAGGAGCAGCCGAGCCTTATGCAAGCAGCATGGAATTCGTCCGTGACCTCGACATCGTCATCCATTCCCTCAGGCAACATAAATCGGAATTGCTGGCCCGCGGCGACCTGCGCCATGTACGGCGTGCAGCAGAGGTATTCGGGTTTCATCTTGCACCGCTGGACATGCGCCAGCACAGCAATATCCATGAACAGGTAATCGCCGAGCTGTTCGAGCGCGGTGCAGGACGGCCAGGTTATCCGGGCCTGTCCGAAACCGAGCGCGTCCAGTGGCTGCTGGATGAGATCAGCAGCCCCCGGCCCTTGCGCTCGCCTTATCTGGACTATTCCGACCTCACTCAGAGCGAGATGCGTATCGTCGAAACGGCTGCGGAAATCCACCGCCGCTTCGGTCGTGCGGCTTTGCCCAATTACGTCATTTCCAAGGCAGACGGTATTTCCGACATACTTGAAGTAGCCTTGCTGCTGAAGGAAGTCGGATTGCTGCGGGCGGGGGAAACGCCCAGCCTGCATCTCAACATCGTCCCGCTGTTTGAAACCATTTCCGACTTGCGCGGCTGCGGGGTCGTCATGGACGAGTTATTCTCGATGCCATACTACCGCAAGCTTCTTGAATCGCGCGGGAACGTCCAGGAGGTCATGCTGGGCTATTCGGACAGCAACAAGGATGGGGGTTTCCTCGCCGCAAACTGGGAGCTTTACAAGGCCGAGACCGAACTGACAAAAGTTTTTGCCAGACACCAGGTAGAATTACGCCTGTTCCACGGACGGGGCGGGACGGTCGGGCGTGGCGGCGGACCCAGCTATCAGGCGATACTGGCCCAGCCTCCCGCCAGCGTCAATGGCCAGATACGCATCACGGAACAGGGTGAAGTCATCGGCAGCAAATACGCGGACCCCGAGATCGGGCGGCGCAATCTGGAGACGCTGGTGGCCGCGACCATGGAGGCCACTCTGCTGAAAAAAAATGAACCTGGGGAGCGCGTCGACGACTTTTACCCTGTCATGGAAGCGCTTGCACGCGATGCGCTCGAAGCCTATCGCAACCTTGTCTATGAAACACCCGGCTTCACGCAGTATTTTCAGGAATCGACACCGATCAAGGAAATCGCGGGACTCAATATTGGCAGTCGTCCGCCATCGCGCAAAAAATCCGACCTGATAGAGGACTTGCGCGCCATCCCCTGGACATTCAGCTGGAGTGTCAACCGGGCAATGATCACCGGCTGGTATGGCTTCGGAACGGCGGTGGATATGTTCGTGCAGCGTGAGGGTGAAGAAGGCCTGGAGTTTTTCCGCCAGATGCACCGGACCTGGCCTTTCCTGCAAACGCTGCTTTCCAATATGGACATGGTCATGGCAAAAACGGACATGGGCATCGCCTCGCGCTATGCCGAACTCGTCACCGACGTCGAGTTGCGCCAGAAGGTCTTTGGACGCATCCAGAAGGAGTGGGATCTCAGCGTGAAGTGGTTGTTCGCGGTAACGGGCAAAACGGAGCTGCTGCAGGACAATCCCACTCTGGCGCGCAGCATTCGCAACCGCATCCCGTACATCGATCCGCTCAATCACCTGCAGGTCGAACTGCTGCGCCGCTATCGTTCCGGTGACGCCACTGACGCCATTACCCGCGCCATTCACCTGACCATCAATGGCGTGGCCGCAGGGCTGAGAAACAGCGGATAGGCGAATCCACAAAGAACCTAACCGCGCTCTAAGCTTGATACCGCCGTGACCAGGAAACTTTACATCAAGACTTTTGGCTGCCAGATGAACGAGTATGACTCGGACAAGATGGCAGATGTGCTCCATGATGCGGAAGGCATGGAAAAAACGGACAATCCGGCTGAAGCCGATGTGATCCTGTTCAATACCTGTTCGGTCCGCGAGAAAGCGCAGGAAAAAGTATTCCATGATCTGGGGCGCGTCAGGCAGCTCAAGACTTCCAACCCAGGTCTGCTCATCGGTGTCGGAGGCTGCGTGGCCAGCCAGGAAGGCGCTGAAATCGTGAGACGTGCTCCATACGTCGACTTGGTATTCGGTCCACAGACGCTTCATCGCTTGCCCCAGCTGATTTCGGAGCGCCGGTCCAGTGGCCGCCCCCAGGTGGACATCTCCTTTCCCGAAATCGAGAAATTCGATCATCTGCCGCCAGCTCGCACCGAAGGCGCAACTGCTTTCATTTCCATCATGGAGGGGTGCAGCAAATATTGCAGCTTCTGCGTCGTCCCCTATACTCGCGGCGAAGAAATTTCCCGGCCACTGGATGACGTTCTCACGGAAGTTGCGGGATTGGCAACCCAGGGCGTCAAGGAAATAACGCTGCTCGGGCAGAACGTCAATGCCTATCGGGGGACAATGGAGTTCGGTGCACCAGGTGAAATCGCGGATTTCGCCTTATTGCTCGAATACATCCATGAGATACCGGGCATTGAACGCATCCGCTACACGACTTCCCATCCCAGGGAATTTACCACCAGGCTGATCGAAGCTTACGGGACTTTGCCGAAGCTGGTCAATCACGTGCATCTGCCGGTTCAGTCCGGGTCCGACCGGATATTGACGGCCATGAAGCGCGGCTATACCGTTCTGGAATATAAATCCATCGCCCGGCGGCTGCGTGCCGTCCGCCCCGATATCTCGTTGACCTCGGATTTCATTGTCGGCTTTCCCGGCGAAACGGAAGCCGATTTCGAAGCAACGATGAAACTGGTCGAGGGGCTCAATTTCGACGATTCCTTCAGTTTTATTTACAGCCCGCGTCCAGGCACACCCGCGGCCGGCTTGCCAGATGACACGCCCCATGAAGCCAAGCTGGCGCGATTGCAACGCTTGCAGGAAAAAATCGAACAGCAGGCGCAGGTCATCAGCCATGCCATGGTGGGAACAACGCAGCGCATCCTGGCAGAAGGCCCATCCAGAAAGAATGCAAGCGAATTGCGCGGGCGTACCGACAATAATCGCATGGTCAACTTTGCCGGCTCCCCTTCCCTGATCGGCCACTTTGTAGATATAAAAATCACCGCTGCTTTATCGCACTCGCTGCGCGGTGAAATTGCGGGGGCGGCAAGGTTGGAGAGTGTTTAAACGAAATCCCGCTGATGGCATCGTCCTTCCGGCGACCGCGTACATTCAATCATGCGGCTTCCCGAAATAAAACGTGGCAGTGAAAAATTCGACAACCCGCAAACGCGGTCGTGGCGCTCGACGCTGTCCGATCCCCGCTCTGCGGGGCCCCTCGGACCACGCTCTGAG
>CAZYYR010000010.1:0-1097 GCA_964651465.1 uncultured Nitrosospira sp. | reverse complement strand
GCGCTCGACGCTGTCCGATCCCCGCTCTGCGGGGCCCCTCGGACCACGCTCTGAGCGCCCTTGCAAAGTGAGCCTGTCACTGCGAGAATTAGGCCTCACTATCGTTGACTGCGTCGTTCCACCGCGCCTTTGAAACCCAAACCTGTCGAAATTTCTTTTTCTCCCGCCGACAATCAGCGTCTTGCCCACCTGTGCGGCGCGCTCGATGAAAACCTCAGGCAGATCGAGACGGTACTGGATGTTTCCATAGCGCGCCGGGGAGAACACTTCAGCATACGCGGCAACGCTGGTCAGGCCAGGCTTGCGGCGGAAGCGCTGGAAAATTTTTATGACCAGGCAGAGCATCATCTCGGCATCGAGCAGATACAGCTCGGCCTGATCGCGACAACCAATCCTTACCTCTCCAGGAAACAGCCCGCCGCCAGCGGGGGAGAAATAGCCGAGCCGGCACTGCATACGCGGCGCAGCGAGCTGCGAGGGAGAACACCTCGGCAGATCGGATACCTGCAGCAAATCCAGACGCACGACATCACCTTTTCCATAGGGCCGGCGGGCACAGGCAAGACCTATCTTGCCGTGGCGAGCGCCGTGGATGCGCTGGAGCGCAATATCGTGGAACGCATCGTGCTGGTGCGTCCGGCAGTGGAAGCCGGCGAGCGCCTTGGCTTTCTTCCCGGAGACATGGTGCAGAAAGTGGATCCTTACCTGCGTCCGCTCTACGACGCACTGTACGATCTCATGGGATTCGAAAAAACCGGCAAGCAGTTTGAACGCGGTACCATCGAGGTCGCTCCGCTGGCCTTCATGCGCGGACGCACGTTGAATCAGTCGTTCATCATTCTGGACGAAGCGCAGAATACCACCCCCGAGCAGATGAAAATGTTCCTCACCCGGATCGGCTTCGGCTCGAAAGCAGTGATAACCGGGGATATCACCCAGATCGACCTGGCAAAACATCAGAAAAGCGGCCTGGTGGAAGCGCAGAAGATCCTTGAAAAGGTGCGCGGCATTGCCTTTACCCTGTTCGGTACGGAAGATGTCGTGCGCCATCCGCTGGTACAGAGGATTGTCAATGCGTACGAGGAATATGAAAAAAA
>CAZYYR010000009.1:0-25254 GCA_964651465.1 uncultured Nitrosospira sp. | reverse complement strand
ACGTTCCATAGGTGCGTTCCACCCGTTTGTAGCCGTCCTTCTCGGTTTTTGCCTCAGTCTTCTTTTCGCCCTGGATGGTCAGCACGCCGTCATCCATGCTGACATCGATATCCTCCGGTTTTACGCCCGGAAGATCGGCGTGAAGGACGAATTTGTCCGCTTCTTCCTTGATATCGACGGCGGGAGCCCATTCAGCGGTTGCCGCCGATCCATCCCCGGTGGTGCCTTCGTGGGCACGATCCAGTTCGCGGTGCAGTTGGTGCAGCAGACTCCACGGTTCATAACGCGTAATAGCCATGACTCCTCCATACGAGTGGGTGTGGTAATACTGTCCAATTACCTTCACCCATGAATATGGCGGCAATTCGCTTGTTTTCAACCCCTCTTCAACACCTCAGTCGCGTGGATGGGGAAAGAAAATCGTTTCCGGATAAGAGGATTGCAGAATGTGATTCGTGGTTGTGCGCACGCGTCAGGCCAGGGGCAGTTCACCGCTGCGCAGACCGATGGCCGCAATTTTTTCCACAGCCCGCACGTAGGCCATGCTTTCGTGCAGCTTCGTCAGCGAATCTGGATGAGGATGGCCGCGCATGCGCGCGAGGCGAATGACGCTGATGGCGGGAAGATCCCACCGCAACTCCATCAACAGAGCTTCCGCGGCAGCAGGGTCATTGCAGACCAGCACCATGTCACAGCCCGCATGCAAGGCGCTCCGCGCGCGCGCAAGCATATTGCCCGCTGCGCCTGCGCCGGCCATGCTCAGGTCGTCGCTGAAAATGCAGCCTTCGAAGCCGAGGCTCCCGCGCAGGATTTTTTTCAGCCAGGTTTCCGAGAATCCAGCCGGCTGCGTATCGACGGCGGGATAGATGACATGCGCCGGCATGACGCCTGCCAGGCCGAAGCCGATCATTTTCCGAAAGGGAACCAGGTCCTCCATTTCGATCTCGGCGTAGGACCGGTCATCCACCGGCATGTCGAAATGGGAGTCCGCCGCGATATAGCCGTGGCCGGGAAAATGCTTCCCCACTGCCGCCATACCCGCCTGCCTGAGCCCCGAGGTCAGGGTGTGGGCGAGTTCGGCAATCGCTTCGGGCTCGCGGTGGAAGGCGCGGTCGCCAATGACGCGGCTTTGGCCGTAATCCATGTCCAGCACTGGAGTAAAGCTGAAATCGACTCCCGCCGCACGCAGTTCCGCAGCAAGCACATACCCTGCCTGCTGCGCGAGGTGCCGGGCCTGTGAGGGATGCTCGTCCCAGATCTTCCCCAGTTCGCGCATGGGCGGAATACGGCTGAATTCTTCGCGAAAGCGCTGCACCCGGCCGCCTTCCTGGTCCACGGCGATCAGCAGCGGCGGGGAGCGCAGGGCATGGATTTCGGAGGTCAGCTCCATGAGCTGGGCGAGTGAGGAATAGTTGCGCGCAAACAGGATGACCCCGCCCGCCATCGGATGCAGGAGTTTTTTTCTGTCGCCGGCGGTGAGTTGCGTGCCGGCAATGTCGAGCATGACAGGTCCGAGTGACACGGCTCTTTAGTCTCTGGAGATTGAAAGGGGAAAGCGGAGAGTGAGCTTACGGGTGGGTGAATGCATCGAAAGGCGGTTACCGCTCAAGAATGACAAACGCACAGGCCAGATTCAGCTCGTCGCTGATGGAGAGATGATGGCGGGTGATGCCCTCGTTCTCCGCCAACGCAGCCAGGGCAGGATGAAAGCGGAAGCACGGCTTGCCCAGATGATCATGGGATATGCTGATGTGATTCAGGCTCACTGGGTGGCGCACACCGGTGCCGAAAGCCTTGGCAAGCGCTTCCTTGGCGGCAAATCGTTTGGCGAGGAATGATGCGGAGTGCGCGCTCCGGAGATAGTCCGGCCATTCCTCGTCCGTCAGCAGCCGCCGGGCAAAGCGGTCCCCGTACTTTTCCAGCAGCCGCGCGATGCGTGAAGTCTCGACCAGGTCGGTCCCGATCCCGTAGATCACGGGTGCGCTTCCACCATCAATCTCTTCATTTCGCACACCGCCCGTTCGAAGCCGACGAAGAGCGCGTGCGCGACGATGGAATGGCCGATATTGAGTTCGGATATACCTTCGATCGCGGCGATGGATTGCACGTTCTCATAGTGCAGTCCGTGCCCGGCATTGACCTTCAACCCCCGGTCGAGTCCCCTTGTCACGGCGGCGCGCACCCGCTGGAGCTCATCCTGCTGCTCCTGCATGGAACGTGCATCGGCATAGTGACCGGTATGTATTTCGATGGCGGGTGCGCCCGTCCTTGCGGCGGCATCTATCTGGGCGTCACGGGCATCGATGAACAGCGATACGCGAATGCCGGCCTCGGCCAGCCGATGACAGGCATGCTGCACCAGATCGAAGTAGCGCACCACATCGAGCCCACCCTCCGTGGTCAGTTCTTCACGCCGTTCGGGGACCAGGCAAACGTCATGGGGCCGGATGCGCACCGCGAAATTGATCATTTCTTCTGTGACCGCGCTCTCCAGGTTCATGCGTGTTTTCAGTTTGCTGTGCAGGATTTCCACATCCCTGTCCTGTATGTGGCGGCGGTCTTCCCGAAGATGCAAAGTAATCGCATCCGCACCCGCATTCTCCGCGATCAGGGCGGCCTCCACAGGATCCGGATAGATTGTTCCGCGTGCCTGGCGCACTGTTGCGATGTGATCGATGTTCACGCCCAGTTCAATCATCGTTTGTCCATGGTTTGACAGGTATCTCGGCCCGGAACGGATCATTCCCGGGAGAGCAGGCTTGCGAAAGGAATCTGCTCCCGCATCGCGTCAGTGCAATGAGGCGAACTGCCCCGCCCCTGGTTCATCCTTCTTGGTCCATTCGATCGGTTATAAATTCGTTCCGAAATTTCGCTCTGTAGTATTTCGAGGTGACAACTATGCCGTCAGGAGATAAGTATGATAGTTTAATCTTTTTGTCCAGCGAGGTCACGGCGGGGTCATTGTGGCGTTTCAAGACAGGGAGGAACAGATCGGTATCCCGGACCCGCGGGTTTTTTTCGCGGCAGAGCGGACGCTGCTTGCATGGGTGCGCACCGGCATCACCATCGTTGCGCTGGGATTCGTCATTGCCCGATTCGGCCTGTTTCTCCTGCTGCTGCAGGCGCAGACTGAATTATCTCTCCCCATGAGCTTGCATAGCTGGCCTTCCAGCCTGATGGGTGCGACCCTTGCGTTTGCCGGCTCTGCCATCGTCCTGGGTGCCTTCTATAACCATCGTAGCTATATCAATCAGCTTCCCTCCGACGATATCCCTCCTCAGGCTTTCCCGTGGCTTGCATCGTCCCTCGCTCTGCTGGTTGCGGGGGTAGGCATGCTGCTTGCACTGTATCTCCTGATTGAATGATTTTGCGAGAAGACGTCTCTGCCCTGTGAACATCCGGATGAAAGCGTTTGCATTGCTCGTGCCGCCGCTGTTCCGCCCTTGGTATAAATCGCAGGTCAGCGCCATGCAGCTATGCTACAGTCCGCGAGACGCATCGGCAGCGTAACGATAGCGTATCGATTGTGTCATCCCCGGGAAGAAGGGCATCATGGACACTTCGGGGACCGTGCAGCCCTCCGGTTCGATGACCGGGGCGCGGTGTGGAAGACGATGAAACAGGCCGGAGGAGGTGAAATATGTTCAAGAGGATAGTGGTTGCCACCGATATGTCATCGTTTGCCGGGCGGGCAGAAGCGCGCGCCGCAATGATGGCGCATGAGCTTGGATGTGAATCCCTGGATCTGCTGCACGTGGTAGACAGGCTTGCCCTGGAGTCGCTGCGCACGCTGACATCGCCACTGGATGCGGAACGGCGCCTGATGGAATCATCCCGCACGCGGCTGGATGAGATCAAGCAGTCGATCTCGGCCAGATATGGCATCCAGGTCGCTACCCTTACGCTCAATGTCGGGCGTGCGCATACCGAGATCGTTCGATACGCCCAGCTTCTGGATGCGTCGCTACTGGTGCTGGGCGCCCACGGTGGAGGATTTGTCAAAGGCATGATGATCGGTTCCATCGCGGAGAAAGTCCTCGACACGGTCACCTGCCCCCTGCTCATCGTGAGGGAAGAGCCTCGAACTCCATACCGGCGGATTTTGTTAGGAGTGGATTTCTCACCATCCAGCAGGGATCAGCTGGAGTTTGCCCGGAAGATCGCTCCAGCCGCCGATCCCATCGTCGTGCACGCGTTCGAAATTCCTTTTGAGCAGGCACTGCATTTTGCAGGGATCGGGAACCAGGAAATGAATCTGTACCGTGCGGAAATGAAGGCCGCGAGACAGCACGAGATGGATCGGCTTCTCGCCGGATTCGGCAAGACCGGCGGACAGACTCAGTATGCCGTCGAATCGGGCGCCGCGTCGGCTGTGATCAGCCGCAAGGCTGAAGAACTCGATACGGAACTGATCATCATTGGCAGACAGGGCCGGTCGGCTGGAGAAAGGGGACTGCCGGGTGCCACCGCCCGAAAAGTCATCCAGGGCGCGCGATGTGACGTGCTGGTCCTTCCATAGAGTTTGAGGCAGAAGCATTTTCTGCCCCCGCGATGCCAGGCAGCTATTTTCAGATCACGTCCAGGGGTATTTTCAGATACGAAATGCCGTTGTCTTCCGGGGGCGGCATTTGCCCCGCACGCACGTTTACCTGGACCGAGGGCAGCAGCAGGACAGGCATCTCGAGCGTGGCATCGCGTGTCTGCCGCATGGCTACGTACTGATCTTCGTCGGTCCCGTCCCGCACATGGATGTTGTGGGCGCGCTGCTCGGCCACGGTCGTCTGCCACCGCGTCGCCCGGCTGGCGGGTGCATAATCGTGGCACATGAACAGGCGCGTTTCCGCCGGACAGGCAAGAAGCCTGCGGATCGACCGGAACAGGCGTCGTGCATCCCCTCCGGGAAAGTCGGCGCGCGCCGTGCCGAGATCGGGCATGAAAAGCGTATCACCCACGAAGATCGCATCATCGACCTGATAGGAGAGGTCAGCCGGCGTGTGCCCCGGCGTCGAGAGTGCGGTGACGGTCAGCCTGCCGATATCGAATGTTTCGCCATCGGCGAACAGATGGTCGAAGTGACGGCCGTCCGGGATGAAGTCCGCTCCCAGGTTGAAAATCTTCTTGAAGATCTCCTGGACCTCGGAAATCTCCTTTCCTATGGCCATTTTGCCGCCCACCCTGCTCTTGAGATAGGCTGTGGACGTCAGATGATCGGCATGTGCATGCGTCTCCAGGAGCCATTCCGTCGTCAGCCCTTTTTCGTCGATGAAGGCGACGATCCTGTCTGCCGATATCGTGCATGTCCTGCCTGACCTGGGGTCGTAGTCCAGCACGGGATCGATGATTGCACAGCTGCCCCCGGGCTCGTCATACACCACATAGCTCAGCGTCGACGTCACCGAATCGAAGAACGCCTCAATAGTGGGTTTCATCCAGTTTTTTCTCCGAAATAAACAGGGCAGGGCAGGGCATCACGACATGATCAATTTAACCGAACATGCCTCATCAGGCAGCTCTGCCCCGGCACCGTTGCCGCGTCCTGGAAATCAGAGCTGCTGCAGGTCTTTCAGCAGCTGACGCGTATGCAGGGGCTGGTCGCCGAGATAGTGATTGAGGATGCGGCGCATCAGCATGCGGCTCTGCTGGCGCGTCATGGGATCGGCATAATCGCCGCGCGCCATGTCCAGCAGGGTACTCCCTTGCAACGCGAGGTCAGGGTCGCAGTTTCCGCGATTCATGGTCACGGGCCCGCGTTCGATCTCGTAACAGTATTCCTGTTGCGGTTCAACGGGCTGTCCGGAGGCAACGTCGTGGTCCAGCGTCAATGCATAGCCCATTTCCTGCAGCAGGCGCTGCTCGAAGCGGCGCAGCACGGGAATGTAATCCTGTTCGGTGCCCAGTGCTGCCAGCGCCTCCTGATAATAGAGAAACAGCTGCTCATGAGGGTCGTTGCGGTGCAATAACCGCACCAGCAGTTCATTGATATAGAACCCGCAGATGAGATCCGTTCCCTGCAACGGCATCTGACCCCCCTGCCATTCGGCCTTGTACAGGGTACGCAATTCGGACTTTCCTCCCCAGCTCAGCTGCAGCGGCTGAAATGCCCGTAACAGGCCCCGTATTGCCGAGCGCGGGCGCTTTGCGCCCTTTGCAACCAGCGCGATCCGTCCGAAGTCGCGCGTGAGTGCTTCCACGATCAGGCTGGTTTCCAGATAGGGATAGGCATGCAATACGAATGCGGGCTGGGCCTCCTGACGCTGCTTATCGGTAGCCATCCGCTATTTTTCATACCCCAGATTCTTCAGCATGCGGGCATCGTCGGCCCAGCCGCTTCTGACCTTTACCCAGACCTTGAGATAGACTTTGCCGTCGAAACTCTCTTCCATGTCCTTGCGCGCCTGCGTGGCGATCAGCTTGAGTTTTTCGCCGCCCTTTCCGATGACGATGGCCTTTTGATTGGGCTTGTCCACGATGATGGATGCATGGATCGTGCGCAGTTCGCCCTCCTGTGAAAACTGGTCGATGCCGACGCTGGTGGAGTAGGGGACCTCCTCGCCCAGCAGCCGGAACAATTTCTCGCGGACCAGTTCCGCTGCGATGAAGCGCTCATCGCGATCCGTTATCTCGTCTTCGCCGAAATAAGGCGGATTCTGCGGAAGATAAGGACGGATGGCCTGCAGCAGTTCCTTAAGTTGAGTTCCTCGTTCTGCGCTGATTGGAACGATGGCGGCGAATGCAAATTCCCTGGCCATCTTTTCCAGAAAAGGCAGTAGTTGCGATTTGTCGGCCAGGCGGTCTATTTTGCTGACAGCGAGAATCACGGGGAGATCCGTGGGCAGGAGTTTCAGCACGAGCCTGTCGGGATCGCCGAAACGCAGCGCTTCGACCACGAATACCACCACATCCACGGCTTGTACACTCTGGGTCACGATACGGTTCATCGTGCTGTTCAGCCGGTTGGTATGCAGTGTCTGGAAGCCGGGGGTATCGACGAATATGAACTGGGAATGTGCATCCGTGACAAAGCCATGGATACGGTGGCGGGTGGTCTGGGATTTTCTGGACGTAATGCTGATTTTCTGGCCGACCAGATGGTTGAGCAGCGTGGACTTGCCGACGTTTGGCCGTCCCACGATCGCCACGTAGCCGCAACGATGATCGGAAGCGCCGCCGGAATGATCGTGATTCATATTCATTCCAGACATGATGATGCACCAGACAGTGCATGGAGGTGGACCCTTCCACGGGTGGCAACCGGAGGGGTTTTTCCCCGCCGGGGAATGACTGTTCCGCTCTCAGGCTGGCGGGAAAAGCTGTTCATAAGCCTGTTTCGCTGCTTCCTGCTCAGCCCGCCGGCGCGACGCGCCTTCGCCTGTGGTGCGTATGGCTTGTTCCGGAACGACGCATTCCACTTTGAACTGCTGCTGGTGGGCTTCGCCGGTGGTGGCGACGACAGTGTACTGCGGCAGCGCCTGTCTTCGGCTCTGGAGCAGTTCCTGCAGAAGGGTCTTGGGATCCTTGTCCAGTGTCCGTGTATCGGCCTGCTGCAACAACGGAGAAAACAGCGCATCGATCGCGTTTTCAGCCTGCGTGAATCCCCCGTCGAGATAGATTGCGCCCAGCACGGCCTCCAGCGCATCGGCCAGGATCGAAGGGCGCTGGCTTCCGCCGCTCCTCAGTTCTCCCTCGCCCAGCCTGATTAGCTTTCCCAGTTCCAGCACATGCGCGAGGTTAGCCAGCACCTGCTGATTGACGAGATTGGCCCGCACGCGAGACAAGCTACCCTCGCTCAGGTGGGGATAGTGCCGATATATCAGCGCTGCCACCGCGCAATTGAGTACGCTGTCGCCAAGAAACTCCAGCCGTTCGTTATGCGGCAGGCTGTGGCTGCGATGCGTCAGTGCCTGCCGCAGCAGTTCCTTCCGCTGGAAACTGTAGCCAAGTTGGCGGCAAAGCGCTTCATAGCCGTTATCCCGGTTTACAGCGTTCAAATTTGCGGACATGCTCATATTCCTGAACCGGCTTCATCGTTCAATCCGGATCATTCGATGGATAAGCCGATGCGCGACAGATCGCTGAAATTCCACCAGATCATGAACGCCCTGCCGACAATGTTGCGTTCCGGCACGAATCCCCAGTATCGGCTATCGGCGCTGCTGTCCCGATTGTCGCCCATGGCGAAATAATTGCCGGGCGGCACCTTGCAGGTAAAGCCGCGGTCATTGTAGCTGCAATTTTCGTGGTAAGGGAATGGGTGCACACCCGCCAACTGGATATCGGGCACATCCGGATTGATCAGGATATGGTAGCGATGCTCTCCCAGTGTTTCCGTGAAGCGCCGGCTGTAAATGTAGTTCAGCCCGGACTCGACATAGGTATATTCGCCGTTGGGTTCCATCTTCACCGGAACGTTGTTGATCGTCAGCTGCTTGTCGCGATAAGCCACTGTGTCTCCCGGCACGCCGACGACACGCTTGATATAGTCCATCGAGGGGTTCACCGGGTAACGGAACACCATGACGTCACCCCGCTGGGGTTCCTTGTTATCGATGATCTTGACGTTTGCGACCGGCAGACGAATGCCGTAGGTATATTTGTTCACCAGGATGAAATCGCCCACGAGCAGGGTGGGGATCATCGACCCCGAGGGAATCTTGAAAGGCTCCACCAAGAAGGAACGCAGGCAGAAGACGACCAGGATCACGGGAAAAAAGCTTTTCGGGTATTCCACCCACCATGGCACGAGCGCATCCGGGCCACGGCGACGCTGCAGCACGTAGCGATCGAGTAGTGCGATCCCGCCGGTTATGACCAGCAGGATCAGCATGATCAGGGGAAAATTCATTTTTGTTCCTTGTTGTCAGGCAGATATTTCAGGCTGATCCTAATGGCCCGCTTCGCCGGCTGGATGCATGAATAGTCCCCGATTTTAACAGTAACACTTCATGTGGAAGACATATCCGTGGATTGTCCATGCAACGAGGCTTGCCGTCGCAGATGCCTGTATTTTTCTCGACCGGCAGGGCTATTTTTCGCCGACCTGCAGGATGGCAAGGAAGGCTTCCTGGGGAATCTCGACGTTGCCCACCTGCTTCATCCGTTTTTTTCCGGCTTTCTGTTTTTCCAGCAGCTTGCGCTTGCGCGAGATATCGCCACCGTAGCACTTGGCCAGCACATTTTTGCGCAGGGCCTTGATATTCTCGCGGGCAATGATGTGCGACCCGATGGCGGCCTGCACCGCAATATCGAACATCTGCCTCGGGATCAGTTCGCGCATTTTCTGCGCGAGTTCGCGTCCGCGATAGGGACCGCTGGAGCGGTGGACGATGAGCGATAGTGCATCGACCTTGTCTCCATTGATGAGAATATCCAGCTTGACGAGATCGGATGCGCGAAATTCCTTGAACTCGTAGTCGAGCGATGCGTATCCCCGGCTGGTGGATTTCAGCCTGTCGAAAAAATCCATCACGACTTCGTTGAGCGGCATTTCGTAGGTCAGCATGACCTGCCGGCCCATATATTGCATGTTTTTCTGTATCCCGCGCTTGCTGATGCAGAGGGTGATGACCGACCCCACGTATTCCTGTGGAACGAGGATGGTAGCGGTAATGATCGGCTCGCGGATTTCTTCTATTTTCGCGGGATCGGGCATGCGCGAAGGGTTCTCGATCTCGATGACCGAGCTGTCGCGAAGCACGATCTGATACACCACCGTTGGCGCGGTGGTGATGAGATCCATGTCGTATTCCCGTTCCAGCCTCTCCTGCACGATATCGAGATGGAGGAGGCCGAGAAAGCCGCAGCGGAAGCCGAAGCCCAGGGCCTGCGACGTTTCCGGCTCGTATTGCAGGGATGAGTCATTGAGTTTCAGCTTCTCCAGCGCATCGCGCAGGGCATCGTACTGATTGGATTCCACCGGATACAATCCTGCGAACACCTGGGGCTTGATCTCCTTGAAACCGAGCAGCGCCTCGCTGGCGGGACGGTCCGCCAGCGTCACCGTGTCGCCGACCTTGGCGGACTTGAGTTCCTTGATGCCGGATATGATAAAGCCGACTTCCCCCGCGCCGAGAGATTCGCGGTTCCTCGACTTCGGCGTAAATACGCCGACCTGCTCGCACAGATGGATAGCCTTGGTCGCCATGAGCAGGATTCTGTCCTTGGGCTTCAGCACGCCGTCCATGACCCGCACCAGCATGACCACGCCTACGTAATTGTCGAACCATGAATCGATGATGAGCGCCTTGAGCGGCGCAGCCGGGTCGCCCTTGGGCGGCGGCATGCGCGCGACCACCGCTTCGAGAATATCCTGCACGCCTATCCCGGTCTTGGCGCTGGCGTGAAGCGCAGCCTGCGCATCTATGCCGATGATGTCTTCTATTTCCTTGATGACGCGCTCCGGTTCGGCCGCGGGCAGGTCGATCTTGTTCAGCACGGGCACTACTTCCACGCCCTGCTCGATCGCCGTATAGCAGTTGGCGACCGTCTGCGCTTCCACACCTTGCGACGCATCCACCACCAGCAGCGCGCCCTCGCAGGCCGCCAGCGAGCGCGACACTTCATAGGAAAAATCGACGTGGCCCGGGGTGTCGATCAGGTTCAGCAGATAGAGATTGCCATCGCGTGCGCGGTACTCCAGCGCCGCCGTCTGCGCCTTGATGGTAATCCCGCGCTCGCGCTCCAGCGCCATGGAATCGAGTACCTGCGCTTCCATCTCGCGTTCCGAGAGCCCGCCGCACAAGTGAATGATGCGGTCCGCCAAGGTGGATTTGCCGTGGTCGATGTGCGCGATGATGGAGAAGTTGCGAATATGCTGCATCAGGATGGGTCGGATGGCAAAGGCGGCGGTTAAAGGAATGACAGGGCAGATCGGGGCATCGAACAGGCTTGGGCATCGAGCCTGGCGCCCAGATTCCGGCTTTTCAGGAACTGATGTTGATCAAAAAAGGGCACATGAAGTGCCCCGGGAACCATTCCTTGTTCCGTATCTGCTCAGGAAACAACGATTTTAGCGGATTTTGGGGAAATAAGCATCTGGCGCTGGCTCGATCGAGAGAAAGCAAAGGCGCTTCCTGCTGGCTGAATCAAAGCTGCCGTCTTCATTTTGTGCTGGAGGAAGATGTATTCTGGGCTTCAAAAGTTCTCGATGAGCTAAGCTGAGAAAACTCTGGTAAGCATGGTCCTCTTGAGAGATCCAAGAAATCTCCAATAAATAGGATGAATAACCGTAAAGGGCAACGCAAGAACACTACCGGGACCTGAATTGCGCTTTATACCAATAAATACCATAATCAAGTAGAAGTTACTTGGCTTGGAGGAACGCTATGTCGGTCCAAAAAAATACCAGCGTAACGCTGGGTGAACATTTCGAGAAATTCCTGGCGCATCAGGTCAAAACCGGGCGTTATGGCTCGGCAAGCGAAGGGATACGTGCCGGGTTGCGCCTGCTGGAGGAACGCGAAGCGAAGCAGGAGGCTTTGCGCCGTGCTCTGATCGAGGGTGAGCAAAGCGGCCCATCCGATTATTCTCTGCAGGGCGTGCTGGATGAGCTGGAAAGAGCAGGCTAAGATCTCCTGCGCCCATATCTCTGGCTCAGCCTATGTGTTGCCGCCGCCAACGTCACAGCAAGAAGCAGTTCTGAGCAACTTATGCGTCTACGAAATTGGTACCGGCCTGCGGAAGGAACTCGACCACAACCCCTGCTTCTGCTGGTCCGATATCTGGTTTGATATTCTCGACTTCCCAGTGGCCATCGCAAACATCGAATACTTGCGGGCCGCCGCTCCAAACGACAGGACCCCGCAGTTGGAACAACCGTGGGTGACTCCAGTAGGTCGTATGGGTATAGTGAATATGGGCTTTCGATTTCCTCCCCGTGCGCTCTCGTTCCATCACTTGATTGAGGAGTTTCGGGCCTCGCACTATCTCACCCGCAGTGCGAATCACTACCTTAAAGCTAGGCTGAGCATTAGGACCGATCGGTTGAATCGTTAAACGGACTTGCGCTGCGGAATGACCGGCATGCGTTTGACCTGCTAGCAGAATCATGTGGTATCCCCCGAGGTTACTTGTTCTACATTTGGAGAGATGTCAACGATGTCGAGTCGCATGGGGCTATGTGCACGAGCCCATACTAGTCCGATGCGTTGCACCTCCCTGCGGCCCAGAAGCTAGAAGCCGCTGCTTCATGTAGGGACGATATACTTTCCATAGCACGTTATACGTGCCGGCAATGGGGCAGGGCTCAGCAGATAGGCTATCTGGCGCAGCTTGATAGCGCATTTCATGACCTTGCGGATGGACCCGGTATTGGTAGAGTGAGTGATGAAATCTGGGAAGATTATTTCAAATACGGTGTCGGCAAGCATGTAGTTTTTTACCGTGGCTAGGAAAAAGCCAAATCGAAATTGTTCGCATCCGGCATGGGTGTATAGATATTGAGAATCATTTGTAATGCTCTTTACGTCTCCGAATCAAACCCGGTGACGAACCCTTTCCAAATCCCATTGCCGCCGAGCGACCGAAACCCATAACGAATCACCTGGAATCCAAGGGGTGCATGGAAATCGTTGAAAATCAACGACTGCTTAATGATGCTTGAAACAGCACTACCACAGTTTGAGATCAGCCCAATACCTTTTCCAGCGCAGCTGTGTCCAGATGGTAATGGCAGATTTCCTGTCCATTGGCCATCAGTACCGGAACAAGCGTGCCATAGCGTGCCTGCAGGTCGCTATCGCTATCCACGTCTATTACGTTCAACGTGAAGGGTATCTGCGTCTGGATTTCCCGCAGGGCGGCAATCATGTCCTGGCACAGGTGGCACTCCTCCCGGCTGTAAACAGTCAGCGCGGGAAGAGGGGTATCTTCGGCATTGGCCATCACGTCATTTTTCGCCGTTTATCTTCATGGTGATGAAGGTGGCGGTATCGCCACGTCTGACCAGCAGCGCGATGTTGCGGCCTTTTTCGATCTTGTTGAGCAACTGGTTGAACTGCTCGACAGATTTGACATCCTGGTTGTTGATGCTGAGAATCACGTCGCCTGGACGAATTCCGGCACGGCTGGCGATTCCCGGCACCATGTCTTCCACCAGCAGGCCTGCATCCGCTTCAAGCTGTTTTTTCTGCTCGGCGGTGAGCTCGCTCAGGCTCAGCCCAAGTCGATTGGAGGTTTCGGGCGCCTTGCCGCGCTTCCCGGCTCGTCCGACGGGTTTTTCTTCCTGGGGGAGTTCATCGACAGTGAGCATCAGGTCCTTGATGGCACCGTTTCGCCACACCTGCACCTGTACCTTTGTTCCGGGCTTGGTGGAACCCACCATGCGCGGCAGATCGGCCGAGGAATTGACGGTTTTGCCGTCGAATTTCAGGATGACGTCTCTCGGTTCGATGCCGGCCTTTTCGGCCGGGCCATCCTTTTGTACCGAGGCGACCAGCGCGCCGCTGGGTTTGGGCAATCCAAACGATTCGGCGAGCTCCTTGGTGATTTCCTGGATCAATACGCCGATCCTGCCTCGGCTGACCTTCCCGCTGGCGATCAACTGGTTCGAGATATTGGTCGCGACATCGATTGGAATGGCGAACGACAGTCCCATGAAGCCGCCGGTACGGCTGTATATCTGGGAGTTGATTCCCACCACTTCACCTTTCATGTTGAATAACGGGCCGCCGGAATTGCCGGGATTGATGGCGACGTCCGTCTGTATGAAGGGTACAAAATTCTCCTGGGCGAGCGAACGGCCCTTGGCGCTGACGATGCCGGCAGTCACGCTGTTCTCGAAGCCGAAGGGCGAGCCGATAGCTACGACCCATTCCCCGACTTTCATTTTATTGGGATCGCCCTGGGTCACCTTGGGGAGACCCGCGGCTTCAATTTTGAGAAGCGCGATGTCGGTCTTGCGGTCGGCGCCGATCAGCTTGGCGCGGAATTCCCGCTTATCGGTAAGCTTCACGTTGATTTCATCCGCGGCATCCACGAGGTGCGTATTGGTCAGGATATAGCCGTCGGAACTGATGATGAAGCCTGAGCCCAGAGATTTCGACTCGAAGTTCTGGGGGCCGCCATAAGGCGGAACATGGCGCCGGAAAAATTCGAAGAAGGGATCATCTTCCGGAATATTCGGGATGCCGGGGAAAGTTCGGTTGTTGACCATGTTGGAGGTCTGCACTGTGCTGATATTCACCACGGCAGCGCCTTCCCTCTCCACCAGTCCGGTAAAATCCGGCAGTTCCCGCGCCGGCAGGCCCTCGTCCTGTGCGAATGCGGTCACAGTGGAAAACCCCAACAGCGCCATCAGAATAAATTTAGCTATCATTCTCTGCCTTCCTGGAATATAAAACGACCAGCCTCCAGCTCTGCATGCTCAGGCCCGGAAGCGGGATATTTTCAATCGGCTTTGCTGCTCACCGAATTCCCGATCTGCATGACCGTGGCCGGCGGCACCTCGCCTACCGTGGTGACGATGTTGTCTCCCACAGTGCGCGAGTAGATGTTGATTGCGCCACGGTTGTGATAAAGACCTTCGGCCGGCGCGGAAACCTTGTTGGACACCGGTTCGACGAACACGGATACGGCGGCGAGTCCATCGGACAGTGCGATATGGGCTACCGGGCGCGACGTGCCGGCGAGATTACGCTTCATTTCAACGATTTTTTTGAAGCCGGATGGAGGGTTCTTGACCTTCCAGCCAAGCGTGCCTCCCTGTACGGTGGAGGAGACGAGGTTGGTCGTGCGCCACTCGGCGGCTTTCTCTGCATACCTGGATTTCAGGAGTTTCTTGTCGATCTCTCCGCCGATTTTCAGTTCCGTAAATACAAACTGCTCCACCACCCGGTCCTGGTCCACGACCGCAGCCTTGAGCAGCAAGCCGGTTGTCGTGTCTACCCACAATTTCTGGCCATAACGCTTATCGTCCCTGGGTATCAGTTCGATCACCTGGCACAGGTAGTCGCTCACGCGCTCCTGCGCGCCCATCCTGACGATGTAATTCTCGTCGAGATTGGTCAGTGGCTGGGGCAGCAGTGCGGGAAAAACCTTTCTCAGCCAGCGCTTCTCCGTAACGATGGTCTTGCTTTCCGGCAAGTAGCATCTCATTTCATCGTTATTGCGGATGATTTCGCGTGGCGCGCCATCCAGCACTTCGCTACGCTCCTGCTCGCCATCCTTGCTCACATAATGGATGATCCGGGATGTTTCGATGTCGTTGCCGGACGAATAGACGAACGTGCCGATGTAGTTGTAGTGGCGGGGGGCGGCGGCGATTTTCTGCAGCCAGTTGAGGGCCTCTGGGGATGAACTGGAGGGGTTTTGTGCAAATACGGGCTGAACGATTACTGTCAGAAACAGGGCAGCCAGTGCAACTTGCGTCATCTGGCGAAATTTTCGCGTGACTCCGCGGTCGTGCGCATGTAGGGTGTAATCCCGTGCACCGCCGTACTCGGCGAGAACTGACGGTGTGCCATGAGATAGCTGTTGATCTGGGAAGGAGCGGATTCCGTCACAGATACGTTTGCGGGTAGTGCGTGCACCGAGGCCATGGGTACGGTAGCGGATTCCGCAGGTGTGAATGTCGAGCGGTTATCCGCCAGATTCTGCTGCCGTGGATCGGTGGATTGCGTCGTTTGCAGGCTCATCCACCCCCCTACCACCATCGCTGCGATCGAGGCTGCCGCCGCGAAGGCGACGGGCCTGCGTTTCTTCGGCAAACGTTGGGCGAATGCACGTGATCCGATCGGGGACGGACTTGCCAGGGGGGCCAGCGGTGGCTCGACAGCCAGCCTTGCAGTGACCCGGCGCGTGATGTCGAACGGCGCAAGTTCCGCGTGCTTCATCGCATCGCTGATGAGGTGATAAGCTGCCCAATGTTCGCGCAGCCCATCCATGTTTCCAAGTTGGTCGATCAGGACTGCCGCGTCTTCCGCGTTCAGTTCTCCATCCATTAACGCCGATATATTGTCTTCCATGCTACCACCTTTTATCTTTGCCAGTCCCCAGCAAGGGTCGTAATTTTTCCGCTATTGCTTCGCGGGCGCGAAATATTCGTGATCTAACCGTACCGATCGGGCAGTTCATGATGCCTGCAATATCCTCATAACTCAGGCCCTCAATTTCTCTCAATGTAATTGCCGTGCGTAATTCTTCAGGCAATTCTTCAAGCGTCTGGTTCACTGTCTGAGCGATTTGTTTGCTTGTCAGCTCGCTCTCCGGCGTATTCATCTCCCGTAACTGGCTGGCTTCCTCGAACCCTTCCGCATCCTCGTTATCGAATCCAGCCGTGGTAGTGGGCGCCCGACGGCCCTGTGCCACAAGAAAATTCTTCGCGGTATTGATGCCTATCCTGTACAGCCAGGTGTAAAACGCACTGTCGCCCCGGAAGGAAGGCAGCGCGCGATAGGCCTTGATAAAAGCTTCCTGGGTCACGTCCTCTACCTCTGTAGAGTCTCGGATGAATTGCGATAGCAGGCGCGCGAGCTTGCGCTGATACTTGACCACCAGCAGATCGAACGCCTGTTTGTCACCCTGTTGCGCACGCTCCACCAGTTGCTGATCAATTTCCCGCTCACCCATGCCGCCCAATCCCCGGAGGTCCGTTTTTATACTTGATGACTGCCGCATCATGATGCAGTCCTGGTCAAGTATACCCGTTCACGGGTCCATCGGGAATTCCGCGCCGGCTTGCTATCCGCGGTCTGTGTGAAGAGACAACGCGCAGTATAAATTAGTTCAGTGAAAACGCGGTAAAAGGTGGGGCTATATGTTGAGGGAATTCCTGACTCCAGCCGGCTTGCGGAAAGCAGCAGAATTCCACTCTGGAGCACCAGCTGAAAAAACAGAGAGGCCCGGACAAAGCGATGAAGGGGGATAAGGTCGAAAAAGCCCGAAAGGCCAACGACATTACAATGAGGAGATGCGCTTCGGCGCGTGACTTCGTCGCGCCCCCTGTGGCCCATCAGCGGGGAACGGAAACTTCCCGTTCCTTTCCATGAAAGGCGACAGGGGAGGGGGCGGCGAATGCCCAGCGCCAGTCAGCAACTGTGCCGGGGAGCAACGTCTCAACAGCCAGGCGGACGAACTCACGCAGCCATGCTGCGGCAGCTTTCAGCGCAATCGCGGCAGGCGCGCACGCAGTCTTCCATTCCATCCAGTTGCTCGCAGCTATCTGCGCATGCATCGCAGATTTCCGCGCAGACATCGCAGATCTGCTTGCTGAATCGGGAGCTTCCGAGCATGAAATCAGCCGACATCTGGCATATTTCGGCGCAGTTCATCATTGTCCGGAAATGGTCGGGCTCCACATGCTCTCCACCCGATTCCAGGCAATGATTCATGGCGGACTGCAGGCAGACGCGGTGACAATGATCGCAGGCAATGATACAGGATTGTACAGACTTGTCGTCGGCGGTAAACAGGAACATGATGGCCTCCTTGCAGTTGATCGGTAATGCAGATTCCACCCCGGGAGAGTGGCTTGTTTGCCATACTCTGCGCCTGCAAGCGAGCAGGCTCTGTTCGTTACCAAACATAAAGCACGCTTCCGTGACGATCCTGGATGTTCCTGCCGGACGCTGAGCCCTGTATCCTTTCAGTCACTGTCTCCTCGCCGTGCGGGTGATCGGCAAGTTGGGATATCATGTTTCATCCTTTTCCGTTTTCTCTTTCCGGGCGAGACGAACTGGAAAGACGAGGCAGCGGAGAAGCATCCGGCAGTCAATTGGTTGCGCTGCATCTCCCAGGCAGGAGCAGACTGATGGATTACCACAGCCACAAGCATAATGGCGTACCCCTGAACGTGGGGCAGGGCAGACATTCGCATGCCCATTTGCCGGAACAGGGCCGTGCCTTCCTGGTTGCAGTCGTTTTAAACACCGGCTTCATCCTCGTCGAGTTGGCCTATGGTTTCGCTGCCAACTCCACCGCCCTGATAGCCGATGCGGGGCATAATCTGTCGGACGTGCTGAGCCTGCTGCTGGCATGGGGCGCTGCTACCCTGGCACGCACGGCAGCGAGCGAACGCTATACTTATGGCCTGCGCAGTACGACCATACTGGCTGCACTGGCTAACGCCGTGCTGCTGCTCGTTGCCTGCGGAGCGATTGCGTGGGAAGCCGTTCAGCGGTTTTCGCACCCGCCGGAGGTGGCGGGTGTGACGGTTGCGGTCGTGGCTGCGGCGGGCGTCATCGTCAATGGCGCGTCCGCATGGCTGTTTTTACGGGGAAGCAAGGCAGATCTGAATATTCGCGGGGCCTACCTGCACATGGCCGCAGATGCCGCGGTTTCCGCGGGGGTGGTCATTGCGGGGCTGGCAATCGTTCTCACGGGCTGGGACTGGCTCGATCCGGTCATCAGCCTGATCGTCATCGGCATCGTTGTCTACAGTACCTGGGATTTGCTGCGCGATTCGGTGCAACTGGTTCTGAGCGCGGTGCCGCCTCACATCGACATTTCCGAAATAGAGGCCTATCTGCGGGAACAGCCCGGCGTGACAGATGTGCACGATCTGCATGTCTGGGGCCTCAGTACCACAGAAAGCGCACTGACTGTCCATCTCGTAATGCCGGATGGCTATCCCGGCGATGCCTTCATGGAAGATGTCCGGGAAAACCTGGTATCCCGCTACACGATTCACCACAGCACGCTGCAGATCGAGCAAGGAACAAGCAATCATGTCTGCCCGATAGCCACGAAGCGGTAAGATTGTCTTCCTGCATCATTATATTGGATTGCTCAGTCCCTCCTCTCCTGCTATCCGTAGGCGCCTTTGCCTGCCATCATTCGTACAGGCAGAACATCTGATCCGAAGCGGGAGGCAGGACGTTTGCGACCTGTGTCCCAGAAAGCACACAACAATAAACTTATTGACAATAATTCTCATTCAAAGTATCGTTGCCAGTGTGGTTTCCCGATATTTTTTACTAGAAAGGGCCCACCGGCCTCATCGGAATTTGCCCTGCAGCGACCCCGGTAGTCCGTCAGCAGCCTCAGTCGTATCAGCCCGCCACCAGATTTCATATCTGCAAGCCAGCCATCCGAGTCACCTTCTGTAACGGTTTTGGATTCGTCCGCCAGCCAGCCCTTCAATGACCAGTGGGCCAGCCAGCATCCTGAAGCATCGCAGCATGCCTGCGGACGCATGGATCTGCATGCGTAAACGGCGTGTGCGCCTAATACTTATAATTTTTTGGAGGATTCGACATGAAATTGAAGACCGTCAGCCTGGCGATCGGCCTGATGCTCGCCGGCCCGGCTTTTGCCGATATTGCCAATGGCCCCGACCCTTATGCCCCGGGTTACGGGTTCGACAAACCCAATGAAGCATCCTGGGGCGGCTGGACGCGCGGCGATGCCAATACCGTATATGCCGAGTGGGATAACTTCACCGGCGGTGTGGCGGGCACGCCTTATTCCAGTGTCTACGGATCATCCGGTACCAGCGCTGCCTCGATCACCTGGAATGCAGGAACGTTCGCAGCCAGCACAGGAAATCTGTACAGCTTTACCGCACCTCAGCAGATTTACGACATCGATATCACTCCCACCGCTGCTTTTGGCGGCCCCGTCACGGTCGCATTGCAATTTGAAACCTGGGGAACGCAAATCGACTATAACTCGATACTGCTGAATGGCAGTGCCCCCACCAGCGGCGGGATCACATACTCCGACGGCAACTTTCCCAGCCCGCTTGGTCCGGTCGACCTGATTCAGTATGCAGCGGTGTGGAATCTGGCATCCGCGCCCAGCAACTTCCATTTCGATCTGCAGAGCGCCACGCACCAGAGCTTTGCGCAAGTTGCGGTGGATATTGCCGCTCCCATCCCGGAACCGGGTGAATGGGCCATGCTGCTGGCCGGGCTGGGATTGATGGGTGCGGTGGTTCGTCGGCGTAACGCTGGTTGACGCGCAGGCTGCAGGCATAGGTGCTTAAGACGCGCAGAAGGGCCCGATGGAACATGGAAGTAAAATCCGCCTCCTGGCGGTCGGGCTGCTGCTGCTGTTTGTGCGCGTCACCCATGCGGAAACCGTAACCGGGCCTGCTACGGCCATCTCATCTCCATGCACGGAACGCGAACTGAAAAACGCGCCTGTCTCTGCGTCGTCCGCTTCTGCAACCGGCTCCCCTCCGGTTCCGGCGACTTCCCCGTGCATGGAACCCCAAACTACCGTCGCTTCCTCTGGCGATACCAAGTCTGAACCTGGCAGGGTATCTGCCGAACAACCTCAATCTGGTACTGTAGACGCCCCGTCGGACGCTACGGGTGATCAGGGCGATACGGAATCTGAGCCCGCAGGGAACATGTTGCGCACCATCTCGGTATCCGCTTCGCGTGTGGAAAAGGATCCCACCAAGGCCCCGGTGACGCTCAGCATCATCTCGGCGGACGCCATCCAGGAAATGGTGGCGACATCCATCAAGGATTTGATCCGCTACGAACCGGGTATATCAGTCGGCAACAATCCTTCACGCTTCGGCATGAGCGGTTTCAATATCCGCGGACTGGACGGCAATCGCATACTGATACAGATGGACGGCATCCGCCAGCCGGACAGCTTCCTCATCGGAGGCTTCTCCAATGCCGGCCGCAACATGGTCGATGTCGGCATGCTTTCCGGTGTGGAAATCCAGAGAGGGGCGGGCTCCTCATTGCAGGGCTCCGAAGGAATAGGCGGCGTCGTATCCTATCGGTCGCCAGAACCGGAAGATTACCTCAAAGGCCGTTCGTTTGCAGTCAGCCCGGAAGGCATCTACCAGGGCGTGGATCGTTCGCTGGGGCTCATCGGCACCCTGGCGGCGGGCAACGATTATCTCAAGCTGATGCTGCGCGGCGTTCAGCGCACCGGCCACGAGGTCGCCAACATGGGAACGGTAGGGGGGACCGGCATCGACCGCACCAAGCCCAACCCGCAGGATGTCAACACCCTCAACGGACTTGCCAAGCTGGTGTTCACGCCTTTCCCCAGCTACCGTGCAACGTTTGCCGCGGAAGGCTTCGAGCGTGTGGTGGACACCGATGTGCTGTCCCTTCCCCGAGTGGGGGGCAGGGTAGGTCTCACTGGTGCAGATAAGTACGAGCGCCAAAGGGTCTCGCTCGACCAACGCATTGCCAATACGCCCCTCGGGACGGTCAACCTCAAGCTTTACCGGCAATACAGCCGGACCAACCAGTACACCAACGACCAAATACTGCAATTTACCTCTACCGGCAGCAATCGATTTTTGCTCGAACGCGACTTCGATTTCAGGCAGGTGCTTACGGGCGCCAAGCTGCAGAACGAATCGGTGTTCGAGTTGCTGGGAGCGCATACCCTGGTATGGGGAGGGGAGGCATTCCGTACCGAGACCACGCAGATACGCGACGGATTGTTCACGGACTTTACCAACGGAACGACCACTAAGCTCATCGGGGGCCTGGAATGGCTTCCCACGCGCGATTTCCCTCCTTCCAGCACCACCCAGCTGGCGGGCTTCTTACAGGATGAGTGGTATCTGTCCGAACGGATCACACTGGTGACGGGACTTCGCTACGATAATTATCATCTGAACCCGCATCCCGATGCCCTGTACGTGGCGCGGAATCCTGGTGTCAAAGCGGAAGAGGTCAGGCTGAACGCTTTTTCACCCAAGGCTTCGCTCATCTTTAATGCAGGCCTGGGCTTTTCGTTCGTTGCGCAGTATTCGCAGGGGTTCCGGCCGCCGCCCTACAACGATGTGAACATCGGCTTCACCAATCTTGGAGCCTTCTATACAACTATTGCCAACCCTGATCTCAAGCCGGAGATCGTGCGTGGAGGAGAACTTTCCGTGCGCCATCACAGCGACCGGGGCAGCGTCTCCTTCACCGCCTACGATAACCGCTACGAGGATTTCATCGATACTTCCCGTCCGCTTACATGTCCGGGTGATCCGCTGTGCGTGCCGGGAATGTTGACTTTCCAGTCCCGCAACCTGCCGAGAGTACGCATATACGGCTTCGAGGGCAGGATGGACCAGCAGCTTTTTCCCGGCTGGCGCCTGCGCGGCAGCTTCGCCTGGACCAAGGGGCGCGATCTCGATACCGGGCTTCCCATCATCCAGGTCAACCCGGCCAGTGGCGTACTGGGCCTGTCCTATGAACGGGGACCCTTCCGGGTGGAAGGGCTGGTGACGGCCTCCATGCGCAAGACGCTCAAAGAATCCAGGGGGGTGAACCGGTTGTTGCAACCGCCTGCCTATACCGTAGTCGACCTGCTCGCGCAGTGGCGCTTCGCCTCCAAAGGCAGGCTGTCGGTAGGCATATTCAACCTGCTGGACGAGAAATACTGGCATTGGGCGGATGTGCCGGTGAACGATATTCACACAGCCGATACCAGGGGCGGCCCCGACCGCTATACCCGGCCGGGGCGCAATTTTTCGGTGAGTCTCAGTTACCGCTTTTGAAGCCACCGACGTTCCCGGACCACAGGCTTCGGGGTCTGAACGAAGTGCACAGCCTAAGTTGTCATGGTCTTATGGACGGTGATGACAATGGTTGCGTCGAAGCAGGGCCACATCAGCCTTGCGCGCCGGCCGGCCTGGGCCGGGGCAACGCAACCGAAACCCTGCCCAGCCGTATCATCGATCTCCACTGGTTCATTTCCACCTTGGCCACTTAGACAGAGGATAGAGCGGAAAACCTGAAGGGTATGAGAATGAGTGCCCGAATATAAGGCATCGACCGTATAGGGCCGCTAACAGGTCTGTTATCATTCCTTCATCAAAATGAAACAAGAAAGCTGACGTGCCACAGCTCAAATTCGATACCCTGGTCATCGGCAGCGGCCTTGCTGGCCTGACGCTTGCGCTCAATCTGGCGCAGCACAGGAAGGTAGGCCTCATCACCAAGCAGGCGCTGCTGGATGGCGCCAGTGGATGGGCGCAGGGGGGGATCGCGGCGACGCTGTCGGAGGAGGATTCGCCTGCGACTCACATTCGCGATACGCTGATAGCGGGAGCAGGTCTGGGTGATGAGGCGGTTACCCGGCATGTCGTGGAAAACGGGCCGGGGGCGATCCAATGGCTGATTGCCCAGGGCGTCCCCTTTACACGGGATGATGGCGGCAACGGGATGGGATATCACCTCACGCGTGAGGGCGGTCACAGCGTGCGGCGTGTCATTCACGCAGCGGATGCAACCGGACAGGCGGTGCAATTGACACTGAGCGAGAAGGCGCGGGCCCATCCGAACATTACGCTGCTGGAACACCATGTCGCAATCGATCTCATTACGGGTGCGAAGCTGGGCCGCACCGACGATAGCCGTAACCGTTGCTACGGCGCCTATGTACTTGACAGCCCGGGGGGTGGAGTCAGGACCATCGGTGCCCATGATACGATCCTGGCGACGGGTGGGGCAGGCAAAGTCTATCTCTATACGACCAACCCGGATACCGCCACAGGCGACGGGATCGCCATGGGCTGGCGCGCGGGCTGCCGCGTGGCGAACATGGAATTCATCCAGTTCCATCCCACCTGCCTCTATCATCCCCATGCAAAGTCGTTTCTGATCAGCGAGGCCGTGCGCGGAGAAGGTGGTCTGCTGAAACTGCCAGATGGCTTACGCTTCATGCCCGAGCACGACGAGCGGGCGGAATTGGCCCCGCGCGATATCGTGGCGCGTGCCATCGACTTCGAAATGAAAAAACGGGGGCTTGATTGTGTTTACCTGGATATCTCGCACAAGCCAGCTGGTTTCCTGAAGGCGCATTTTCCCAATATCTATCAGCGCTGCCTGGAATTCGGCATCGACATCACCAGGGAGCCGATTCCCGTGGTCCCCGCCGCCCACTATACCTGCGGTGGTATCGTCACCGACATGAACGGCAGGACCGACCTGGACAACCTGTATGCAATCGGAGAAACAGCCCACACCGGCCTGCACGGAGCCAACCGGCTGGCGAGCAACTCACTGCTGGAGTGCCTGGTATTCGGGCAGGCGGCTGCGAGGGAGATCGTGGGCCGGCAGCCCGAGCCTCCTGCCGAACTGCCGCAATGGGACGAAAGCCGCGTGACCAACGCGGATGAGGAGATCGTTATCTCCCATAACTGGGATGAACTGCGGCGCTTCATGTGGAGCTATGTCGGCATCGTCCGCACCACCAAGCGGCTGCAGCGAGCGCAGCACCGCATCAAATTGCTGCATGAGGAAATCAGCGAATACTATGCCAATTTCCGCGTCACCAGCGATCTGCTGGAGCTGCGCAATCTCGTGGATACCGCCGACCTGATCGTGCAGAGCGCCATGTTGCGGCATGAAAGCCGCGGCCTGCACTACAGCAGGGATTATCCCGACTTGCTGCCGGAGGCGAGGAATACCGTGTTGAGGCGATAGACGCTCGATTAAGCAAGATTATGATTTGACATAAGATCAGGTTGGAGCGGCTTACTTTTTCCCATATGTCCGATCATGGTCATGACTAACCAGTAAGAATCTCATATAGCTCCCATCGCGATAAACCAGTGCGCGGCTGGATAACGTGATTCTTATGGAATAAATACCGGCGATACTGCGGGGCGGGGTGACACTGGCTATTTTCTCCCAGTTCAGGCCTTGGTCGCGGTATACCTGGTCCCAGGTCAGCTGCTGGAGTTTCTTGAGGGCATCGAGCACACGATAGCCTTCTGCTTTTTCAAGCTCCATCCACCCCTTCTGAAAGACCGGATTATTGATGTCCAGAAGGACTTTGTTATTCTTCTTCTGCACCCTTTATTTTTTCAGCAAACACATCCAGATCAGCTGCTTCCACCGGGGGGTTGTCTGTCGCATAATCCAGCGCATTTCTCAGGGCCGTTTTCACTGGGGACTGATGCAGCCATAGCTCGTTTTCCGGAATGACCAGGGCTGTCCTTACTACCCACACCCCTGGCTCACGTTCCTCGACAAGAACCTGACGGCCGGCGAATTCCTTGCCAAGCGAGATCTGGCCGTTGGCACCGATCATTTTTACGCTGGTCTTTGTTTCGGTCAAGTGCATTGCAGGTTCCTTCCTTTCATGGATGATCAGTTAAGTGCATTAATCAGGCACCAAAATAATATAGCACTAAACTTCAAAAACTTCCATGATCAGAAAAACTACCTAGACGGGATTTTTTGCCGTTCCCGGTCGCCGAAGCGTTTCAGTCGGTGTTGCATGCCGCGCCGATATCAAGGGAGAATTCGCAAGGTTCAGGTTCGCCCATCCAGCGGGCGCGGTCCATGGGCCCGGAGCAACCGGCATCTTCCAGCAGCGCGCGGACGCCTGCCCGGT
>CAZYYR010000008.1:20396-25796 GCA_964651465.1 uncultured Nitrosospira sp. | reverse complement strand
CCAGAGCGCGAAAGTCGAGCACGAGGCGTCCACCTCCAAAATAGGCGAGGACCAGCTGTTCTATTTTGCGCAGCGCGGCATTGGAAACGAGGAAGCGGTATCGATGATCATCAACGGATTCTGCAAGGACGTGTTTCAGCAGCTGCCCATGGAGTTCGCAGTGGAGGCGACCAAGCTGCTCGAATTCAAGCTGGAAGGGAGCGTAGGATGATCCACCAGGACAGCAGAATCCTGCTTGAGGTACACGACCTCCGGGCGGCAGTCAACGGTATCGAGATACTGAAAGGGGTGGACCTCACAGTAAGAAGCGGTGAAGTACACGCCATCATGGGAACGAACGGGTCGGGTAAAAGTACGTTCGCCAAGGTACTGGCCGGGCACAGCGCATATCACGTTACGGGGGGGGCGGTCGAGTTCGAGGGAAAAAATCTGTTTGAACTCGAACCGGAAGAGCGGGCTCGTGCCGGCGTATTTCTCGCGTTCCAGTACCCGGTCGAGATACCGGGTGTTTCGAACAGCCATTTTCTGCGACTTGCATACAATACCGTCCTCGCGGAAAGAGGGGGAGAAGAACTCGATCCACTCGAGTTTGAGGATTTTGTGCGCGAAAAGATGAAATGGCTGGAAATGAATCCCGACTTTCTTGATCGTGGCGTCAACGAGGGTTTTTCCGGCGGCGAGAAGAAACGGAACGAGATCCTGCAAATGGCGCTGCTCGAGCCGCGCCTGGCCATCCTCGATGAAACCGATTCCGGGCTCGATATCGACGCGCTCAGGATCGTCACGAATGGAGTAAACAGGCTCTCGAACAAGGAAAACGCAATCATACTGGTGACGCATTACCAGCGCATGCTGAATTACATCGTGCCGGACTATGTTCACGTAATGCAGGGAGGACGCATTGTCAAGACGGGCACCAAGGAACTGGCGCTCGATCTGGAAAGCCGCGGTTATGACTGGGTCGATGCCGAGCGGCGTGCGGCAACCGGGGCATGAACACGGTGACTGGCAACGCCTACCTCGAAAGCCTGCTTCAGGGGCAGCCGCAACTGCCGCCCAGTCCGCTGACGTGGTTCAATCGTTTGCGGGCCAGCGCAGTCGATCGCGCCAGCGTGCTGAAGTTGCCGACCACACGCGATGAAGAATGGCGCTTCACCGATATTTCACCGCTTGGCAGAGTATCGCTGCGGCCGGCGCGCGCCGCTCCATCTATAGCCAGTGCGGATATCGAGCGTTTTTTTCTGGACGAGCCGGCTGTCCGGCTCGTCTTCGTCGATGGTTTCTACATGCCGCAGTTTTCCACGCAGGCGAGTAGCGGAAACCTGATTGCGACCGATCTGTCGAATGCAATATCCATTCATGCGCAGGCCATGGAGCCGCATCTCGGCCGGCATGCGGTTTTTCAGGATAATCTGTTTGCAGCTGTGAATACGGCATTTCTGCATGATGGAGCGCTGGTGGTCGCGCCGCGCAATGCGGCAGCCCGGATGCCCGTTCATGTCCTGTTCATAGCGACCCAGGCGGGATCCGCAAGTCATCCGCGCTGTCTTGTCGTTGCCGAGCCGGGCAGTGAGGTGACCGTCGTCGAGGATTACGTTGCTCTGCAGGAAGACGTCTATGTCACCAATGCTGTGACGGAAGTGGTGTTGGGCGACAATGCGCGGGTCGATCACATCCGCATACAGCGCGATGGCGCTGAAGCATTTCATATTGGAAACTGTGCGGTATCGCTGGCACGTTCCAGCCGTTACAGATCGGTCAGTGTTGCCCTTGGTGCCCGTATTTCCCGCTATGACGTGAATGTGCGGCTGGGCGCGGAAGGTGCCGAATGCACGGTGGACGGGCTGGCATTGCTTGGTGGCCGCCAGCTTGCGGACACCCACAGCTGCATCGATCATGCCAAACCGGATGGAACCAGTCGCCAGTTGCACAAATGTATTGCAGGCGGCGCAGCGCATGCCGTCTTCAACGGCAAGATCATGGTGCGGCCGGGAGCGCAGCGCACCGATTCGGCACAGTCCAGCCGCAACCTGCTGCTGAATGCGAGGGCGCGGGTCGACACCAAGCCCCAGCTCGAAATTTTTGCGGATGACGTAAAGTGTGCGCATGGAGCGACCGTCGGCCAGATCGACCATGAGGAACTGTTCTATCTCAAGAGCCGCGGATTTTCGGAGGTGACGGCGCGCAATCTGCTTACCTACGCATTTGGGGCCGAAATTATCGATCGTATTCCCATTCCCTCCCTCAAGTACCAGCTTGAGCGGACTGTGCTGGAACAAACCCAAAGAAGCTGAGCCATGAAGATCATCGATTCCACCCTGAAACTTCAATTCGCTTCGGCGTCCGATGTCCAACGGATCCGTTCCGATTTTCCGATCCTGGACCTCAAGGTCGGGGGCAAGCCACTGGTCTATCTCGACAATGCCGCATCCAGCCAGATGCCGCAACCTGTGATCGATCGCCTGGTGCGTTACCAGACGAGCCAGCACGCCAATATCAATCGCGGGGTGCACTACCTGTCGGAAACGGCGACCGCTGAATATGAAGAATCGCGCCGCAAGCTGCAGCGTTTCATCAACGCACGCGAGGATCGGGAGGTCGTTTTCACCAGCGGTACCACCGACTCCATCAACCTTGTCATGCACGGCTATGGCCGTAAATTCATCGGCGCGGGCGACGAAATCATCCTGACCACGCTCGAGCATCATTCGAATATCGTGCCCTGGCAAATGCTGGCGGAAGAGAAAGGCGCGAAAATTCGCGTCGTACCCATTACGGATACCGGTGAACTGCTCGTCGATGAATACGAGAAACTGTTCAACGACCGCACGAAGTTCGTGGGGGTGATGCATGTATCGAATGCGCTGGGCACCGTCATTCCCATCAAGCGGATGATCGAGTTTGCTCATGCGCGCGGTGTACCGGTGCTTGTCGATGGCGCCCAGGGGGCGCCCCATATGAAGGTGGATGTACAGGATCTCGGGTGCGATTTTTACGCTTTCTCCGGCCACAAACTGTGTGGACCCACGGGTATCGGCATTCTGTACGGCAAGGCCGAATTGCTCGAGCGCATGCAGCCTTTCAAGGGCGGCGGCGACATGATTTTGTCGGTAACATTCGAAAAGACCACGTATAATTCCATTCCGCATAAGTTTGAAGCCGGTACGCCCCCGATCGCCCCTGCAATCGGGCTCGGCGCCGCAGTGGATTATCTGACCGGCATCGGCATGGATGCCATCGCCGCGTACGAGTCCAAGCTGCTCGACTACGCAACGGAGCAGATGAACCGGATGCCCGGCGTGCGTATCATCGGCACGGCTGAAGCGAAGACTGCCGTGCTGTCCTTTGAAGTCAAAGGGGTGCATCCGCACGATATCGGCACGCTCCTGAACCAGGAGGGGATAGCCGTCCGCACCGGCCATCACTGTGTGCAGCCCGTAATGCTGCGCCTGAGAGTGCCCGCCACGACGCGTGCGTCGTTCGCGTTCTACAACACCATGGCTGAAGTCGATGCATTTATTGCCGGCGTTCATACCGTTCAAAAGTTCTTTACGTGATGTATACCAAATCCATTTATCAAGAGGTTATTCTCGACCACAACAAGAAGCCGCGCAACTACGGCTCGCTCGACAAGGCCAGCCACCATGCGGTGGGACACAACCCATTGTGCGGCGATCACCTCGATATCGCGCTCGATCTCGAGGGAGACCGCATCGACAGCATCGCGTTTCACGGTGAATCCTGCGCTATCTGCAAGGCTTCCGCTTCGATGATGACTACCGTCGTGAAAGGCAAGGCGCGCGAAGACGCGGAAACGCTGATCAGGGAATTCCGCGATATGGCGACCGGTGCGCTCGATCCCGACGGGGAGCACCATCTGGGGCGGCTCACCGTATTTGCCGGGGTGCGCGATCTGCCGACGCGCGTCAAATGCGCCATTTTGCCCTGGCATACCTTGCACGCGGCGCTCAATTCCGTTTCCACCACCTCGACCGAAGCCGAGGATGATCCCATGCACGCAGCCATCGGAGATGCATAAGGAAGTCCTGGAAATGCCAAAGATAACCGAAATAGAGGGAACGCCCAATCGCAACGCATTGAAGTTCATACTCAAGGAACCGTTGACCTGGGGCGTGACGCGCTCATATGACAATGCAGAGCAGGCGAAAGACGATCCGCTTGCGGCTGCCCTTTTCGATATCGACCACGTAACCAATGTGTTTTATGTGGATCGCTGGATCACGGTTACCCAGGATGGAGGCGCGGATTGGCAGGATCTCGCGCGCGAGATCGCGGATCCGATCCGGGCAGCACCCGCCGCCGATGCGCAGTCGGCGGCTACCGTGGCTGCCGCCAGCACGGCCATTGCCGGCTTGAGTCCAGAGGATCAGCAACGCCTCGAAACGATCAATGTCATGCTCGACGAGGAGGTGCGTCCGTTCCTTCAGAATGATGGGGGCGATCTCTACGTACTGGGTCTCGAGGGCAACCGGCTCAGTGTCCACTATCAAGGCGCCTGCGGCACCTGTCCCAGTTCGATCACCGGCACGCTCAGGGGTATCCAGAACATGCTGAGATCCATCGAGCCCGACATCGAGGTCATTGCGGTCTAGGATGCCCGAGGCAAGGGGTAGGTTTGGCCCGCTGCCGCTCAATGAGTCCCGATGATCTTGATTGGTCTTCGAGCCCCGTTGTATCGTGAGACCTGAAGCAGCCCCCTGGTCTCGTGCCGATAAACATTCCTTTCTGGGTGAACTTGAGCAGCACCGTCCCGGTACTTGCTATCGGGGAAGCGGCTCGCATTGCCCTATCCCCCTTCGTCCGGAACAAGAACCCTGAAATAAGAACCCTGACAGCATAAGCGCTGCTTCCGCGATACAATCCCGGGACGACTCGATGAGAAATGGCGGAAGCAGCTTAGCCGACCGAAAAAATGCTCTGGATAAAATCTCTGCACATCATTTTCGTGGTGACCTGGTTTGCCGGGCTGTTCTACTTGCCTCGTCTGTTTGTCTATCATGCCATGACGTCGGATTCGCCGGGCATCGAGCGCTTCAAGATAATGGAACGGAAACTCTACTATGGCATCATGACCCCCGGTGCCCTGCTCGCGATCGTTTTCGGCGCGTGGCTCTGGCTCGGCTACGGATTTTCCGGCGGCTGGCTGCACGCCAAACTTGCACTGGTTGCGGTGCTGATCGCCTATCATCTGTATTGTGGCAAACTGCTCGCCGATTTCAGGGATGACCGCAATCGGCATGGGCACGTCTACTACCGGTGGTTCAATGAAATCCCCGTAGGGATTCTGTTCGGGGTGGTCATCCTTGTGGTCGTGAAGCCGTGGTAGGGCGAACTTCCCTGCTCTTCCGTTAGAACGAAATATAACGAGATATAACAGGC
>CAZYYR010000008.1:0-20296 GCA_964651465.1 uncultured Nitrosospira sp. | reverse complement strand
CGAGATATAACAGGCGGCCTTTCAGCCATGGAAACACGAACCATCAAGGTAACGCTTTCTACTTCACCGGAAGCGCGCGGCTATCCGATCCATATCGGCAAAGGCATCCTGGATCGGTCCGAACTCATCCTGGAACACCTGCCGCAAAAGCGTGTAGCGATCGTGTCCAACACGACCGTGGCCCCTCTTTATCTGGAACGGCTGCGCGGGGCCCTCGCCGGTCATGGGGTAGCCTCGTACCCGATCATTCTTCCGGACGGAGAAGAATACAAGAACTGGCAGACCCTCAATCTCATTTTTGATGCGCTTTTGCATCATCGCTGCGAACGCACAACGCCCATCATCGCGCTCGGCGGTGGTGTTGTCGGCGATCTGTCCGGGTTCGCGGCAGCAACGTATCTCCGAGGTGTGCCATTCATCCAGATACCGACCACACTTCTGGCGCAAGTGGACTCTTCTGTAGGCGGCAAGACAGGTATCAATCATCCGCTGGGCAAAAACATGATCGGTGCCTTTTATCAGCCTCGTGTGGTGGTGGCGGATACTGCGACACTGGATACACTGCCCGAAAGAGAGTTGAAAGCGGGTCTTGCCGAGATTATCAAATACGGTCTCATCAGGGACGCTGTCTTCGTGAAATGGCTGGAAACCAATCTGAAGAGGTTGCTGACACGAGAGACAAGCGCAATGATCGAAGCAATTTACAGAAGTTGTCTGCATAAAGCGGAAGTTGTGGAAGAGGATGAACGAGAGAGCGGGGCACGGGCATTGCTGAACCTGGGGCATACATTCGGTCACGCGATCGAGAATGCGCTGGGCTACGGCAGCTGGCTCCATGGAGAAGCCGTTGCGGCCGGCACGTTGCTGGCAGCCGAGGTATCGCGACGCATGAACATGATCAGCCCGATCGACGTCGAGCGGATTCGTTCGCTCTATCTGGAGGCGGGCCTTCCCGTCGTTGCTCCTGCCCTTGGCCCCGAGAAGTATGTACAGCTGATGGGCCTGGACAAGAAGGTGTCGGAAGGGAAAATGCGTTTCATCCTGTTGAAGCGGATCGGGGAAGCCGTCATCAGCTCCGATGTGCCTTCGGGCATCCTTGCTGAAACGCTGATGGAATGCACGGCCCATGCATGAACTCGCACCCTACGCGGTTTCCGGGGAAAATTCACGCGGGCGCCGCCTCGTGGAAGAAGTTTCGCAGGGGCGTACGCCCTTCCAGCGCGACCGCGATCGCATCATCCATTCGACCGCTTTTCGTCGGCTCGAGTATAAAACCCAGGTTTTCGTCAATCATGAGGGTGATCTCTTTCGCACCCGCCTGACGCACAGCCTGGAAGTCGCCCAGATCGGCCGCTCCATTGCCCGCAATCTGCGCCTCAACGAAGATCTGGTCGAGGCCATTGCGCTGGCGCATGACCTGGGGCACACGCCGTTCGGGCACGCGGGGCAGGATGCGCTGAACACCTGCATGAAGGACCACGGGGGCTTTGAGCACAACCTCCAATCCCTGAGGGTGGTGGATGTGCTCGAAGAGCATTACGGGGCGTTTGACGGCCTGAATCTGTGCTTCGAGACCCGCGAGGGTATCCTCAAGCATTGCTCCCGGACGAATGCGAGGAAACTGGGGGACGTGGGTGAGCGTTTTATTTCGGACCAGCGGCCCTCCCTCGAAGCGCAGCTGGCGAATCTTGCCGACGAAATCGCCTATAACAACCATGACGTGGACGACGGCCTGCGCTCGGGCCTCATCACGCAGGAACAGCTTGAGGAAGTGTCGATCTTCGCGCGTCACCTGAGCGTCGCCCAAAACCACTATCCCGGTATCTCGGGACGAAGGCTGGTGCATGAAACCGTACGGCGGATGATCAATACGCTGGTCAGCGACCTGACCCGGCAGAGTGCATCGGCCATTGCGGATGCGCGACCGGACACTTTGGCAGCAGTGCGGGCAGCCCCTGTCCTGATCGGGTTCAGCGCGGAAATCTGGCAGGAACAGCAGGCACTCAAGAAATTCCTGCGGAACAATCTTTACCGCCATTACAGGGTGGCGAGAATGAGCGCCAAGGCACGCCATACTGTCGAGAGTCTTTTCAACGCGTTCAATTCGGATACCAGGCTGCTTCCGCCGGTATTTCAGGCCCGATTCCACCGTGACGGGCATCAAGCCATCGCCGACTATATCGCCGGCATGACCGACCGCTACGCTATCCGCGAATATCGCCGCCTGTTCGCTATCGAAGAGCATTGAGCCCCCACGCTTCCCACACTGCAATTCCATTCTCGGTATTGATACGAACATGAGCGCCAGCCTCATTTTCATCAGCCTCATATACCCGCGAGTCGATCACTGGTAAAATCAACAATTTGAAGGCGGGAACATATTCATGCGTTCCTCGGCCGACCATGAGGCCACCGTGATGGTGAGTCGTGAACTGGCAGTTCCGGATGATTAAACTGAAGAACGATACCTTGTTGCGGGCGCTGTTGCGCCAGCCCACCGACTATACCCCCGTCTGGCTGATGCGCCAGGCCGGACGCTACCTGCCTGAGTACAACCAGACGCGCGCCCGCGCGGGCAGTTTCCTGGACCTGTGCAAGAATCCCGATTTTGCCACCGAAGTCACACTACAGCCCCTTGCGCGATTTTCGCTTGATGCTGCGATCCTGTTTTCCGACATCCTCACCATTCCCGACGCGATGGGACTGGGGTTGTATTTCGCAGAGGGAGAAGGGCCGCGGTTCGAAAGACCCCTGCGGGAGGAATGGGAGATTCGCGCCCTTTCCGCGCCGGATCCCGGCGTCCACCTGCGCTACGTCATGGATGCCGTTTCCCAGATACGAAAGGCGCTTGACGGTCGCGTTCCGCTGATCGGGTTTTCCGGAAGCCCTTTCACGCTTGCCTGCTACATGGTGGAAGGCGGAGGGGGTACCGATTTTCGGCAGATCAAGACCATGCTGTACCAGCGGCCGGATCTGTTGCATCATATTCTTGGCATCAATGCCCAGGCGGTCACCGCGTACCTGAATGCCCAGATCGAGTCCGGCGCCCAGGCAGTGATGATTTTCGATACCTGGGGGGGGGCGTTGTCGCATGATGCCTACCCGGAATTTTCCTTGCGCTACATGAGCCAGATACTGGCAGGCCTGAAGCGGGAGCATGGCGGCGAACGGATTCCCAGCATCGTTTTCACCAAGGGGGGCGGTTTATGGCTGGAAAGCATAGTCGAAAGCGGCTGTGACGCAGTCGGATTGGACTGGACGGTAAACATCGCGGAAGCGCGCAAGCGTGTGGGCCACAAGGTTGCGTTGCAGGGAAACCTCGATCCCGCCGTTCTGTTTTCAGGACCGGACGTGATCGCAGCGGAGGTGGAAAAGATTCTTTCCGGATTCGGCGCAGGCAACGGACATGTTTTCAATCTCGGCCACGGCATTTCCCAGTTTACGCCTCCCGAAAACGCGCTCGCGCTGGTGGAGGCGGTGCATGCCCTAAGCCGCAAATACCATGCCGCGGGCAGAGATTGAAACAACTGGAAGAGCAAGGCTTCGAAAAACAGATCCGTCTGAAGAGGTGACTGACCGTGCGCATACTTATTATCGAAGATGATCGGGCCATAGCCAGCAATCTCTACGATTTTCTCGAAGCCCGCGGTCACAGCGTCGATGCGGCGGCTGACGGCATCACCGGCCTTCATCTTGCCGTTACGCAGCAATTCGACGGTATTCTGCTCGATCTCGGCTTGCCGGGTACGGATGGCATCACCCTTTGCAGGAAGCTGCGTCAGGAGGCCCATCTCGATACGCCGGTGCTGATGTTGACTGCACGCGATACGCTGGAGGACAAGCTCAAAGGCTTCGACTGCGGTGCGGATGACTATCTGGTCAAGCCATTCGCGCTGAAAGAAGTGGAAGCGCGTCTGGTAGCGATGCACAAGCGCAGGAAAGGCAAGGTTACCAGCCGTATGCTGGAAACCGACGATCTTTCCTTTGATCCGAAAACCTTGACGATCCGTTTCGCCGGAGCGAGTGTCAAGCTCCCGCCCAAGTGCATCGGATTACTGGCAGTGATGATGGGAGAGCCCGGCCGGGTTTTCAGCCGCAAGGAACTCGAGTCGGAAGTATGGGGGGATGTGCAGGAAACGAGCGATACCCTGCGCAGCCACATGCACGAACTGCGCCGCGCATTGACCCGCGCGGGGGGATACGATCCCATTGAAACCGTTCATGGACTCGGTTATCGGCTGGCTACGCGTGCCCGGACTTAAGCGTGGTCTTCGCCTCCGGGTTGCACTGGCGTTTGCAATATTCTGCATTGTAGTGGTCGGCACACTCGGGGTCAGCCTTTACATCGCCTCCGACGATATCGAGGAAGCGCATATCGAGCAGATCATCGAAACCGAAATGGATTACCTGCTCCAGCGCTATCGGGAGCACGCCGACTTCGTGCCGCAGGAGGGATCCAATCTCGAAAAGTACATCCTCCACGACCCCGGCGAGGAAGCACGGCTGCCATCCCATCTGCAAGGGCTCAATTACAGGCGGCACAAAGTCTTCCGTGGCCCCGAGGAGGTACGGGTCGCGGTGCATCACGTGGGCGATGTCAAGTTTCTTGTCGCGTATGAAATTGGACTGCATGAGCAGCGGCAGCGGGAACTGAAACTGCTCATCGTTCTATCGCTCATATCGGTCGTGGGGGTCGCGGTCGTAGTGGGATATCTTCTGGCGGGCATGCTCGTCAAGCAGGTCACCGATCTCGCCGAGCAGGTGAGACATCTTGCGCCAGGCGACATACAGGGCGAAACCCTGACGCAGCCAGGCCAGGACGAGGAGGTGGCACAACTCGCGCGCGCACTCGACGACTATCAGAGCCGCATTACCCGCATGCTCCGGCGCGAGCAGGAATTCACCGCCAATATCAGCCATGAGTTGCGCACTCCCATCACCACCATCCTGACGAGTTGCGAACTGCTTGCCACCGAGTCCACGCTCTCGGAAAGAGCCCGTGCCCGCGTCGGCATGATCGAATCCGCCGCGACCCGCATGGGCGAGCAATTGCAGGCCCTGCTGTTTCTTGCCCGTGAGCAGTCGCTCGGCATCATGGAACCCGTCGATCTGGCCGAATGCGTCTATGACGCGGCCGAACCCATATGCGGCGAGATCTACCGCAAGCATCTGACGTTCGAGGTTTCAGTCGAGCCAAAAGCGATGATGACCCTGAACCGGCAGGCCATCCATACCGCGCTGGTAAATTTGCTTCGCAATGCGGTGCAATACACCAACAACGGTTTCATCCGCGTGAAATTCTCCGGCAATCGTCTCTCGATTTCCGATTCCGGCATCGGCATCGAGCCGTCCTACATGCCGCTGCTGTACGAACGTTTCTTTCGAGGTTCCTCCCAGGGTGAAGGGCTCGGCATCGGGCTCGCCATCGTCAAGCGTATCTGCGACTATTACGGCTGGCGTATCGAAGTCGAAAGCACGCCAGGGTGCGGCGCGACTTTTCATATCGTATTCCCCGATCCCGTGGCCGAGGCGGCCTGAATCTACCGCGGCTCTGCTGGCTGCACCGCGGGTGGAAGCCCGCCTGCAGGATGAGCCGGGATTGGCGGGAGGGGAGAGTCGAGGCGCCGTTCATGGCGCTGCGAGCGGTCTGTCTCCAGGGATGATATCGCTCGAATTCCCGCACTTTCCGCGATAACCCCTGTCGCCATTTTCCTCGTCCCGGGCCGCGCGCCCATCTATTTTCGGCCTTCCCAGGCTGGTCCGATCCCATCTTTTTTGCGCTTCGACGATTCCTGATTCAAGCGCTTTGCTCTTCAGAAATTTTTAACATGTGCTTCAGAAATTTTTAACATATGCTATGTGACCCTTCACTAATTCTTCACATGGGCTATGTTAACTTCATACCTGAGTAAATTACTTTGTTATTCGAAACCGATGAATCGGGTTTCCGGTCGAGATGTGCGGCCTGTATGATGAAGAAGCTGTGCTGGTACTCCCGATATCCTTTTGTCATGCCTTGTCGCAGCGGGAGGATAGGACGGGAAATCGGGCTGAGAGTCAGTTCGAACGTATTGGAGATGACCGGATATTGTGTTTTATGCGCTGAGGGACTTTGACCCGTTTAAACGGCAATCGGGAAAAGAAGCCCCGGAATGCAATCACGAAGAGGAGCATACATTATGCCAGCAGTAATCGATAAAGGTGGACAAGTTCAGAAAGAGGGAGCGAGGATCGAGTTGGTAAAGGATGCTCCGAAAAAAATGAAAACAGCTTCCGTCGCGGATGCAAAGCCTGACCTCGATCAGTCCGTCGAAGGATTGCAGATCGAGACGCTTTCTGCTGCTGACATCACGATTCCGGCATTCGACGAGCACAAGGTGCTGCACGATTTGAGACACCGCCTGCCCAATCAGGCGCCGCTGAAAAACTTCATCCACCATAACACGCTGCACGCCTTTCAGGATTACAAGTTCTATGACGGGATACGGCGCGCGAAAAGAATATTCGGCTATTTTCCCACCTTGGCGCTGGGGGAGTATCGCGAACTCTACGAATCACGTCGTATTCGCAAGGATATCCTTGAACGGGTCATAACCGAGCGCAAGGGCGCTGAGCACCTCGACGAGTGGATGGAGAAGCTGCTCCATAAAAAATACGATGAATCCGTTACACCGCGCGTGGGTGAGCTCAGGAAGAACTGGAAGAGAAAATATCCGATCGATCTGGATCTCATGGTCCATCCGCTTCTTTTCCGCATTCTCTGCAGTTACCTTGATCAAGGGATTTCGGTCTGGGGTTTTCCTGTCGGCCACAAAGGCTTTCTCGCCGCTCTCAAGGAAATGGAGACGAAGAGCTTCACCAGCTTCTTCAAAACCAAGCGTGCCAAGAAGATGCTCGTTTCGGGAGATTGCAGGCTGGAGGATCTGCTGAAGCTCGTCGTGGGGGATGACACTCTCTACGAACAGTATTTATATGACCAGCAATTCGCTCATCCGGGCTGGTCGGGAATCGTCGGCGCTATCGAGGACCAGCCGGAATCGCTGCTGAACACGAAGGAGATTTCTGTCCACGACCTGATCGTCTTCGAACTCCTGATGGAGATCGACGCGCTGGATTCCTATTTCGGAGAAAACTGGCTTCCCATCGGAAGCATACTTGAGGAAAGGCCTGTTCCGCTCTTCGACGACGTTCCCGAACTGGAAGTCGATGAAGCCTTCTCGCTTTGGCATGATGCTTTCGAATGGTCCTATTATGATCAGGTCCTGACCGGCATCGCCCTTCAGGACAAGACATGGGAAAGGAAAATCGAGAACAGGAGCTTCCAGACTTTCTTCTGCATCGACGATCGCCTGACTTCATTCCGCCGCTACCTGGAACAGCTCGACCCGGATTGCGAAACGTTCACCACAGCCGGCTTCTTCAACGTCGAACTGTACTATCAGCCGCAGCACGGGAAATTCTATACGAAGTGCTGTCCGGCACCGGTCTTTCCCAAATACCTGGTGAAAGAGACGGGCAACATCGAGAAAATGAAGAAAGAAGTTCATTTCTCCAAGGTCTCGCACTCCCTTTTCCAGGGGTGGCTGATTTCCCAGACCCTCGGGTTCGTTTCCGCACTCAGGCTGGCGCTGAACGTATTCAAGCCTTCCGATATGCCTGCCATGGCATCTTCCTTCGCTCATATGGGCGAGGTGTCCGATCTCACCATTGAAAACAAGGATCCAGAAGACAGGGAAAACGGTCTCCAGATAGGATTCACCATTCCGGAGATGATCCAGCGGGTGGAAGGGGTCCTGAACAGCACGGGCCTGAACGGTGTGGCGAAAACCTTCGCGCCGATCGTCTACATCGTCGGTCACGGGGCCTCGAGCGTCAATAATCCCCATTATGCCGCCTACGATTGCGGCGCCTGCGGCGGACGGCCGGGTTCGGTCAACGCAAGAACCTTCTGCTACATGGCGAACCACCCGAAGGTAAGACAGGGACTTGCCGAGAAAGGAGTCATCATTCCGCCCGAGACCCAGTTCCTTCCGGGACTCCACGATACTACGCGCGATGAGGTGATGTTTTTCGACAAGGAAAAGCTTTCGTCGGAAAATGCCGCAATGCACAACAGAAATTCCCTTGTGTTTGCGGAGGCCCTGGATCTGCATGCGAAAGAGCGGTCGCGGAGGCTGGTATCCATCAATACGAAAATGAGCCCCAAGGAGATCCACGAGGAAATCCGCAGGCGGTCGGTCTCGTTGTTCGAGCCCCGTCCGGAACTGAATCACGCGACGAATGCGGTCTGCATCGTGGGACGGCGCAGTCTGTCCGAAAACCTGTTTCTGGATCGGCGGGCATCTTCCAGTTCCTATGACTATCGTACAGATCCCGAAGGAAAGTTTCTCACGATTTCCATGGGTCCCATTGCGCCGGTCATGGGCGGTATCGATCTGGAATATTTCTTTTCGCGAACCGACAACCAGAAAATGGGGGCGGGAACGAAGTTGCCGCATAATGTCATGGGGCTCATCGGGGTGGCGAACGGGGCGGACGGTGATCTGAGGACCGGGCTGCCAAGCCAGATGATCGAAGTGCATGACCCCGTTCGCCTTCTAGTCATTATCGAACATTATCCCGAGGTGGCACTGAAGGTCATCAAGGCGGCGGCAGCCAATTATTCATTTTACGAGAACAACTGGGTACACACCGTGGTGGTACACCCGGAAACCGGACAGCTTCACCTGTTCAAGGACGGGAATTTCTCGACCATCTACCAACCCCTGCTGCACGGACTGGAAACCATATCGGATATTCCGAAACTGATGGAAAGTGCCAAAAAGGCGGATTTCACCAATATCGTCGAGGCGACACAAGAGAATCTGCCCGTTTACTTTCTTGACAAGGGGGAAACGAAATGACACCGCTCCTCACATCCTTGCTCCAGTTGTTCATACTCATTCCCATAGCGGGGTTTGTTCTGAGCATGATTATTCCTCACCGGAAGGAAGATACCATTTCGTGGATAGCCTACCTCACCATGGGCTCCCATATGGTGATCACCTGGGTGTTCCTGGTTCTCTGGCTCATCGCCGGACATCCTACATTCCAGACGGTCGAGCTCGTTCTTTTCGATACGGAACGCTACCGGTTTTTCATTTCGTTCTACTTCGACAAGATCACGGCGGTTTATCTGTTCGTCGGTTCTTTCCTGACTTTCCTGATCACAGTCTATTCCCGCTGGTATTTGCACCGTGAACAGGGTTACAAGCGATTTTTCAACACGATCCTCTTCTTTTATATCGGCTATAACATCATCATTTTCTCCGGAAACTTCGAGACGCTCTTCATCGGATGGGAAATATTCGGCATCACCTCATTCCTGCTGATCGGGTTCTACAGGGGCAGGTATCTGCCGGTAAAGAATGCCTTGAAGGTATTCACCGTATTCCGGGTCGCCGATATGGGCCTGATTCTGGTGATCTGGATGAGCCACCACCTGTGGCATGAAAACATCACCTTTTCCAAGCTGATGCATCCGGAACTGGTCAGCCAGGCGCTGCAGGATCATGCTGAACTGGGGCTCCTGATATCACTCATGCTGGTCCTGGCTGCTGCAGTGAAATCGGGACAGCTTCCGTTTTCCGCCTGGGTGCCGCGTGCCATGGAAGGGCCTACCCCCTCCAGTGCGATCTTCTATGGTTCGCTGTCGGTCCACCTGGGCGCATTTCTCCTGCTGCGCACCTATCCTTTCTGGGAAAACCAGTTGGCCATCGTGGCGATCGTCATACTTCTCGGCCTCTTCACCAGTATCATCGCGACGCTCATTTCCCGGGTGCAGTCTTCCATCAAGACGCAGATCGCGTACTCCTCGATTGCGCAGATCGGAATCATCTTCATTGAAATTGCGCTGGGTTTCTATGATCTTGCGCTGATCCATTTCGCAGGAAATGCGTTCCTTCGCAGCTACCAGCTGCTGGTCTCGCCATCGGTCGTCACATACCTTATCCGCGATCAGTTCTACAACTTCGTTCCCCGTCACTATTCCGACGAACACACGACCTCGAAACAACTCGAGTATTCGGCTTACATGCTGAGCGTGAAGGAATTCAACCTCGATTCGTTCATGTACGTGTTCTTCTGGGACCCGGTAAAGTGGATCGGCCGGAAACTGAATCTCGTATTATCGGGTAACCCGGGATTTCTCATCGTCACCAGCACCTTCATCGTTGGAATGGCGTGTCTGTACTTCCGGCAATCGCTGCCTGCGGAGGTGCAATCGTTCCTGCCGACACTGTTTGCCTTCATCGGCCTGATCGTCGTGCTCAAGTCATTCACAGAACGGATGAGTCCACGCCTGAGCTGGTATTTCGTCATCATGAATTACCTCTGGATCGGACTGGCGATGGCTTTCTATGAGGAGGTCACAAGGCTCGAACTCGGCATTTTCGTGAGTGGCGTCCTGCTTTCAGGCCTCGTCGGATATGCATGCCTGGGCCAGCTGAAAACACTGGAGTCCGGTGTCGATCTGAAGGAGCATCAGGGTCATATCTATGAGCACCCCGGGCAAGCCTTTGTTTTCCTGCTTGCCTGCCTGGGGCTGATGGGTTTTCCAATCACCCCGTCTTTCCTTGGGATCGATCTTATTTTCACCCATATTCATACAGACCAGATCGTACTCGCATTCATTCTTGCTTTGAGTTTCATCATCGTAGGCCTGTCGCTGGTAAGGATATATTCGCGTGTTTACCTCGGCCCTCACGTGAAGACCTACCACGAGACTCCGCTGAACAACTCGTAAACGCAGGGTAATGACGATGGGGAATTCGAACAAACCGGAAACGAGGGATCCCTCCCGCTGAGGGATCCCGATGAAATCAGGAGGCCTGCGGAACATTCCAATATCTACCGGGTGAGTCTTGCGGGGGTACAGAACTCCCCACCCAGTGAAGACAGAGAGATTACGGAATCCACGCCGAAGAGGCGATAGATAAGTGGACAACCACCAAACTGGCCGTCACCCAAGTAACAAAGGGGCGACACCAAATGGCAGAGCAAACTGACTCTGAGCAATGATCGATGAGGCCGGAATCAGGAGGTTCGCTAAGTGCAGAGCCTGAAACGGACAAGAATCCTATTTTCGAGTAACGCCTCCGAAGGGACCGACGAGGATGGATATTATCACAAATGTGAAGACGCATGCCAGGAAATCCGGAAGGCGGTCTGCCGCCGCTGCAGGTACGTTTTCCAGGCCCAAGGTACCACGCATGCCCCTCTTCAACCCTTCCGGATGAGCCTGACGTGCAAACATGAGACTGGGCGATGTGTGCAGTGAAAAATTAAGCCCCTTTTTTATATAGGGCATTTACAATTCAATAGAATGGGAGCGATGTCTGATGAGTTCTACTACTTCTACCGCTAAATTGGCGATCCCGAAAGATGGTCTTCCGGGCATGCTGGAAAATTTCCGGTATGATTTCATGGCTGGCTTCTTTGTCTTTTTGCTGGCACTGCCGCTCAGCCTCGGCATCGCAAAAGCCGGCGATTTTCCGCCTGCAATGGGCGTACTGACCGCGATGATCGGCGGGCTGCTGGTTACTTTCTTCGCCGGTTCCCAGTTGACCATCAAGGGTCCGGCGGCCGGGTTGATTACAATCGTCGCTGGGTGCGTTGCCGAAGTCGGTGGTGGACCGGAGGGCTGGAAACTGGCGCTGGGCGTCATGGTGGTGGCTGGTGCCCTGCAGGTGGTGATCGGCTTCATGAGAGCGGGTTCACTGAGCGACTTTTTTCCGTTGTCAGCCGTGCACGGAATGCTGGCCGCGATCGGACTGATCATCATTTCCAAGCAGGCGCACATCCTGCTGGGAATCGACCCCGCCACACTGGCCGGAATGGGACCTGTGGCGCTGTATGCGCACATCCCCCACTCCATCATGAATCCAAACGGGCCCGTGGCAATAGTGGGAATACTCAGCCTGATCGTGCTGTTCGGCATGCCGAAGATAAAAAGTCCCCTGATAAAGAAGATTCCTGCTCCCATGGTGGTGCTGCTGATTGCTATTCCGGCAGCCATCGTTCTTGATTTCGAGGGCACGCAACCAGGCCACATTCTCGTGGCCATCGGTGATTTCTGGGCTGAGATGAACTTCAATGCCGACTTCGGCATGATAGGGACCGGCGTATTCTGGAAATACGTGATCATGTTCCTTCTCGTGGGAAGCCTGGAATCCTGCCTGACTGTGAAGGCGGTCGATGGTCTGGATCCATGGAGGCGGCAGTCCAATTTCAACAAGGATCTGATTGCGGTGGGGGCGGGCAACACGCTGGCCGCCGTCGTCGGCGGCTCTCCCATGATATCGGAAGTGGCGCGCAGTTCTGCGAACGTGAACTTCGGTGCACGGACACGCTGGTCCAACTTCTTCCATGGCGCGTGCCTGCTTGTCTCGATGCTGTTCCTCATTCCCGTCATCGAAATGATCCCGAACGCTGCACTTGCCGCGATGCTGATATTCGTTGGCTACAAGCTGGCCTCACCGCATGAGTTCTTCAAGACGTACAAGATCGGCAGCGAGCAGTTGACCATATTCCTGGTCACGATCGCGGTGACGGTGGCCAAGGACCTGCTGGTGGGAATCGCAGCCGGGATCGTGGTCAAGTTTGTCTTCCATATCGTGAACGGGGCTTCGGTGGGCAACCTGTTCAAGGCACGCTATCAATTGAAGCAGAATGGCAGCCAGTACTACCTGAATGTCCAGGATGCCGCGATATTTTCCAACCTGATCGGTTTCAAGAAAGTATTGGCCCAGTTCCAGCCCGGCAAGGAAGTGGTTCTCGATTTCAGCCAGGCGACATTGGTGGACCATACTTTCATGGAGTTTCTCGAGCATTTCGAGGAACAGTACACCGAGAAAGGGGGTGCGGTGACGGTCAGTGGATTTGATCGATTTGAGCCTTTTTCCGCTCATCCGCTGGCGGGAAGGAAGGTGAAGAAAGAAAAAATCAGTGCGACCACGCCTTCACTGGGCGGAGGTTGAGGTTCTCCGGTAACAGAGAAGCCTGATAGGCAGTCGGTTAAGAACGAAGGGGCCAGCGAATGCTGGCCCCTTTTTCATTCAGGCGCAATAAAGGGAAAGAACGGGGGACGGTGCCTGAAAGCAGTGAAGCCCGGCAACCCCGGCGTTCCCCTAACGACCTTCCACTATTGAATTTTCTGTCGGCCGGCGGGGGCGGGACTGGCCGGTCTGGCAGGTCTGAGAGATGCCGCCAGCCTGCGGTAGAACTCCAGGCGCCTTCCCTCGATTTTCTTTTCCTGCACGGCTTGCGTCAGGGCGCAATCCGGTTCACCGGCATGACGACAATCGTTGAACCTGCACTTGCCAATATAGGGACGAAACTCAACGAATGCCCAGCACATTTCCTCATGGTTCAGGTGCTGCAGGCCGAACTGCTGGACACCTGGAGAATCGATAATGCGAGTGTTCTCATCCAGATAATAAAGTCGGGCGTGAGTGGTCGTATGGCGACCGGCGTTGAGCGTGGTGGAAATATCTCCGATAGTGCGTTCCGCAGTGGGAATGAGCCCGTTTAGTATCGTCGATTTGCCCATGCCGGATTGTCCGACCAATACGCTGAGATGGCCGTGCAGGTGGGGCAGAAGCGGACCTACGGTCTTTCTGGCGCTGAGCGGCAGTACGCCATAACCCAGCTCGCGGTAGAGTTCGAGGGTTTCCAGCGCAATTGCGGCAGGTTCCGCGAGATCCGTCTTGTTGAGAACGATCAACGCGTTGAGGCGTTCATTCTCGGCGGCGACGAGACAGCGATTGATCAGTTCCTCGCTGAAACTCGGTACCGCAGCCGCTACGATAATCACCTGGGTGACATTGGCGGCGATCAGTTTTTCATGGGATAAATCGCTGCGATACAGGAGGGCGGTACGGGGGGAAATTGCTTCGATCACCCCCTGCGCGGGGCCGGTTGGCCGGACCTCCGCCCGGTCCCCGCATGCGGCGTTACTTTTTCTACCTCGCGACACACATTGCAGTATCGTGTCCTGATCGGTTCTGACGAGAAGGTGCCTGCCGAATTTGGCCACAATTTCCCCTGCGACCAGCGGCGCAGCGAGGCGGTGGCGATGTGATCTCAAATCTTGAATAGGGTATCCACCTTTGCCGCACAAATGAAATCGTTTTCCGACAAGCCGTCGATTGCGTGAGTCGTGTATTCTACCCGGCAGGTATTGTAGCCGATGATAATGTCCGGATGATGATCCTCCCGGTGGGAAATCCACGCGACGGCATTAACGAATGCCATCGTTTGATAGTGATTCTTGAAACTGTAGTTTTTCCGGATCAGCTTTCCCAGGAACTCCCATTCATCCAGCTGCTGCATCAGTTGCGTGACTTCGTCCGGTGTCAGGGGCGGCATCCCTCCCTCGCAGGGTTTGCATTGTTTCGATATAAGGTCGTTGGTAACAGTCATAAATACTCCCGCTGGTCAATTGTCGATTTCAAGTCAGGCTTCATTTAGCGATGCGTGTCTCGTCCGGTACAGCGCCTTCCTGAATAGCTGCAAGCGCCCGGCGTGATGAAGGCGTTGCACAGAAACGCTGCACACCAGATAGGCAACGCGCCCAGCGAAGATTATTCAGTGCTTCCCTAACGGAAAATCCGTCCAGGGGCGCGAGGTGAACGCCGGGACGATCAATTATGCGCCAGCTTTTGCAACCGTGCTATTCTAAGGGCGGCAGGCGGATGAGAATCGTAGACTGCCGAATGGAGCGGATCCGGTGTGAGCGTGGCGGCATTGTCCTGGTAAAGCTTGATCAGCGCACGCACGAGATCGGTTGCGGAGGCGTTATCGGCTGCATACTCATCCGCCTCGAATTCATGTTTTCGCGAGTACAGGCTCCCCAGGGGCTGAAACAGAAAAGTAAACACGGGCATAACCAGAAAAAACAGCAACAGGGCCATGGCGGTGGAAGGGACGTGCGAGACTGGTACGCCCAGTCCTTCGTAGAACCAGGGCTGCAGCATCAGGTAGCCCAGCCCCCACAGGGAGATCAGGCTCAGGGCAAACGTCCAGATGATGCGTTTGATCACATGGTTACGGCGAAAATGTCCCAGCTCATGCGCCAGAACAGCTTCGATCTCCGTTGCATCCAGCCGTGAAAGCAGCGTATCGAAGAAGACAATCCGCTTGGTCTTACCGAAGCCGGTGAAATAGGCGTTACCATGGCTGCTACGGCGGGAGCCATCCATGACGAACAACCCGTTCGATTCGAAGCCGCATTTGCGCATGAGGCTCTCGATTCGCTCCCGGAGCGACGAATCTTCGAGCGGCGTGAACTTGTTGAAGAGGGGCGCTATCCAGGTGGGGTAAACGGCGAGCACGATCAGATTGAAGCCCATCCAGGCGAACCAGGCATACAACCACCAGTTCCCGCCCATTCTCTCCATCGACCACAGCATGCCCAGCAACAACGGCCCGCCCAGCAAAACACCGAGCACGGCCCGTTTGACCGTGTCCAAGAAAAACATGCGCGGTGTCATCTTGTTGAAACCAAACTCCTCTTCAATGACAAAGGTTCGATAGTAGCGTATGGGCATCTCCACCGCGCTCATCAATATGACGGTACTGATGATGAGCGCCATGCCCTGCATGATGGAATCATCAAGCCATGCCGACCAGAACCCGGCAATCGCGCTCAGTCCGCCACCCAGGGTGAGCATCAGCAGGAGGATCACTTCGAGCGAGAGATCAATGTAGCGGAAACGCGTCTTGGCACACGTATAGTCCGCCGCTTTCTGGTGCGCCTCCAGTGAAATTCGCGAGGAAAACGCTTCGGGTACGTGTGCGCGATGCGCAAGGATATGGCGAATGTGCCTGCCGGCCAGCCACATTCTTGCCACAAACGTGACGGTCAGGGCGGCAAGGAAGACAACGGTAAACGTATGCATGTTTCGTAACTCAGCGGTAAGGCGGTGCCGGGATGAGAAGATGACTCGTCAGTAACGATATGACACAATTGCATGTAGAAAATTCAGCAATGCGATTTCAACCCGGCAAGGCAAATCCATTATGGCACAAGACAGCAGCAACCTCATATGGATCGACATGGAGATGAGTGGACTCAGCCCCGAGCACGATCATATCCTGGAGATCGCACTGGTTATAACCGGCCCTCATCTGGACGTGATAGCGGAAGGGCCGGTCTTCGTGCTCTCCCAACCGGAGACGGTCCTCGAAGGGATGGATCACTGGAACAAATCCACGCACGCGAAGTCCGGCCTGGTGGAGAAGGTCAGGGCGTCCCGCCTGATGGAAGGCGATGCGGAGACCGGCGCCCTCGCGTTTCTGCAGGAGCATGTTCCCCCTGGCATTTCGCCGATGTGCGGCAATTCCATCTGCCAGGATCGGCGTTTCCTGGCGCGATTTATGCCCCGCCTGGAAGCCTACTTTCATTACCGGAACCTGGATGTAAGCACTCTGAAGGAGCTGGTGAAGCGCTGGAAGCCCGAAATCCTGTCGAATCTGACCAAGCAATGCAAGCACGAGGCGCTGGCGGACATTTATGACTCGATTTCAGAGATGAAGCACTATCGCGAACACTTCATAAGATCGTAGAACGATCAGCCGAGCAGGCCGAACACTCAGGCTGAGACGTTATTTTTCGCCTCCCCGAAGGAAGCATCGATATGTCAGGTACATTATTCACCATTGCGGTCAATCCGAAAATTCCCCCCCGTCTTGCCCGGCTGGAGGAACTGGCAAACGATTTGTGGTACAGCTGGGATCGTTCGACCCGCTCCCTGTTCTCGCGGCTGCATCCGAGCCTGTGGGGCGCGGTGGGACATAATCCGAAAGCTTTTCTCAAACGCGTGGACGAGTCGCTACTCCTTAAAGCCGCCGACGACCAGGTGTTCCTGGCTAATTACAACAGCATTATTTCGGCTTATGACTCCTACCATTCGGAATCCCTCCGGAACGGCACAGGACTGGGCCCGGATGATCAGGTCGCCTATTTTTGCTTCGAGTTCGGTTTTCATGAAAGCTTTCCAATTTATTCGGGTGGACTGGGCATTCTGGCCGGAGACCACTGCAAAGCCGCCAGCGACCGGCGCCTGCCGCTGGTCGGCGTGGGACTGCTCTATCGCCAGGGATATTTCTTTCAGACGATAGACAACATGGGAAACCAGGAAGTCGCCTATACCGACTCCGATTTCGACGACCTACCGGTGGCGCCCGTGCTACGTGCAGATGGTACGGAAATCAGGATTGACGTGGAGCTCCCCGGCCGCAAGGTGGTGGCGAAAGTCTGGCTTGCGAAGATCGGACATGTCAGGCTTTATCTCCTGGATACGGATCTGCCGGAAAATTCGGTAAACGACCGCGATATCACCCACCAGCTCTATGGAGGCGACAGGATAAACCGGATCGAACAGGAAATCATGCTCGGGGTCGGTGGAGTCCGTGCGTTGCGGGAAATCGGCATCAATCCCACCATATGGCATATCAATGAAGGCCATGCGGCTTTCATGATGCTGGAGCGCATGCGCGACCTGGTCCAGCAGGGACTGGATTTTCCAGGTGCCCTGGAGGCAGTTGCGGCGAATACCGTTTTCACCACCCACACCGCCGTTCCGGCAGGGCACGATCATTTCAGCCGGGACATGATGAACAGCTATTTCGGCACGTTTTATCCGGAACTCAAGATCAGCCGGGAAGAGTTCATGGCACTGGGTCATGACCGCCACACCCAGGATTTCAACATGACCAACCTCGCCATACGCGGTTCGCGCTTCCATAACGGGGTCAGCAAGATACATGGACAGGTCTCCGCACGCATCTGCGGGGATCTGTGGCCACAGATAGAGACTGAAGAAAACCCGATGGCCTATATTACCAACGGGGTGCATGTGCCGACATTCCTGGCCCAGGAGTGGACCGATCTGTTCGATCGATATCTTGGATATGAATGGCGCAACAAAATGTCCGATCCGGAATACTGGTCGCGGATCGACACCATACCTGACCACCTGTTCTGGAGTGTGCGGCAGGCGCTGAAATCACAAATGCTTTACGGCATCCGTGCGCGCATCGCCGCCCAGAATGCGCGTAATCATGGATCCGAAGCCCATCTGGACAGATTGCTGAAGTTCGCCGATCCCATCAATCCCGGCATGCTGACGCTTGGCTTCGCGCGCCGTTTCGCAACTTACAAGCGCGCAACCCTCCTCTTTGAGGATCTGGACTGGCTGCGCAGGATCGTGCTGAACGAAGAGCGGCCCGTCATGATCATTTTTGCGGGAAAGGCGCATCCCGCGGATGTGCCCGGACAGGATCTGATCCGGCGGGTGAGCCAGGTGGCCCGGATGCCCGAATTCGAGGGACGGATTCTGCTGGTCGAAGACTATGACCTGCGACTTGCCCGGCGGCTGGTGGCAGGAGTGGATGTATGGCTCAACAGCCCGGTATATCCGCTGGAGGCAAGCGGCACCTCGGGCATGAAGGCAGGGATAAACGGCACGCTCAATCTGAGCGTCCTGGATGGCTGGTGGGGAGAGGGCTACGACGGCAAGAACGGCTGGGCCGTAAAACCGGGTATGGAAAACATGCCCTCTGCTTTGCGCGACAAGGAGGAAGCCAAGGATTTCTACGAGACGCTGCACGACCATGTCGTGCCGCTCTTCTATCAACGCGACAAGTTCGGTTACTCGTCAGGCTGGGTGGAGATGGCAAAGAACTCGATGAAATCATTACTGCCGCGCTACAATGCCGATCGCATGATAATGGAATATACTGGAAAATTCTATACCTTGGCGGCACATCAGGGCTTACGCTATGCTGCCGACGGCTACCGTGCGGCCAGCCAGATTGCAGGCTGGAAAGCCTTCGTGCGGAACGCATGGGGAGGTGTCGCGATTCGCCGTCTCGACAATCCTTCCAGACGTATCAGCTTCGGTGAAGCGGTGCGTTTCAGCGTTGCGGCAAGGCTGAACGGCCTGAAGCCCGATGATGTCGTTGTGGAGCTGTTAATCTGCCGGCGGCTAAACAAGACGAAACTGGAGGGTTTCAGGCATGTCCGGTTTGAATATGCAGGTATCGAAGAATCCGGTGAGCAGCAGTTCGAACTGAACCTCACCCCTGATTTGTGCGGCAGGCTAGATTATTACATTCGCATTTATCCGTATCACTCGCTGCTGACTCACCCGTTCGAGATGGGCATGATGCTATGGCTTTAAGGAAGCGCTGGACAAATCTCCGCTGGCGCGAAGGCAAAAACCGGAAATTCCTCGCCATGTATGCGAGCCGGGCAGCAGGCGACGACAGGGCTCACGAAGTCAGGGATTGATATAATTGCCGATAGGCAATGGCGCTGGAATGCCAACTGAAGTCCCGCGTCATGCCGTTTCTCATCAGGCGGTGCCAAAGCGGTTTGTCATGATAGGCCGCAACCGCACGCAAAATGGCTGCGAAGAGACTGTCGCGGTCCATCGCGTAAAACAGGAATCCGCTGGCGCCGCCCTGCGTCAGTGTCTCCGGTGTGCAGTCCACCACCGTATCGAGCAGTCCGCCGGTAGCATGTACCAGGGGAGGCGTTCCATAGCGCTGGCTATACATCTGGTTCAGGCCACACGGCTCGAAGCGGGAGGGCATCAGGAAGCTGTCGATCCCCGCTTCTATCAGATGTGCGAGTTTCTCGTCGAAGCCGATCCGCACTGCAATTTTACCAGGATATTTTTCCCCCATTTCCGCCAGTTGCCGCTCCAGCTCAGCTTCGCCGCTGCCAAGCAGCACCAGCTGGGCCGGGATTTCAGTCAAAGGCGCGGCCACCTCCAGCAGCAGGTCGTAACCTTTCTGGTAGGCGAACCTTCCCACTGCGCCAAACAGGGGAATACCGGGATCGACGAGCAAGCCCAGGCTGCGCTGCAGCGCCTCCTTGTTGGCGGTTTTGTCAGCAAGGTTCTCGATCGTATAGTTACGCGCGATATCGGGATCGGTGGCGGGATTCCATTCATCGGAAATTCCGTTGACGATGCCGGTGATATGCTCACGCCGTCTCGCCAGCAATCCTTCCATCCCGAAGCCAAGGGGAGATCGCTGGATTTCGCTGGCATAAGTGGGGCTTACGGTGGCGATATGGCTGGAATAGTAGAGGCCTGCCTTGAGAAAGGATATATTGCCGTAGTACTCCATGCCGTTCGTATCGAAGCTGGCCTTGGGAAGGCCCAATTGAGCCAATGTTTCGGGCGGGAACACGCCCTGAAAAGCGAGGTTGTGCACTGCCATGAGCGAAGCCGCTTTTTCCCCTTCG
>CAZYYR010000007.1:0-25849 GCA_964651465.1 uncultured Nitrosospira sp. | reverse complement strand
CCTCCCGTATTCCCACGCAAGGTTCTTCGCCTCCTTTTTCCCTTCTTTTCATCCCCCCCGCGGTCCTCCCGCCCCGGTGTAAATCCAGTTTTTCCCGATCCTCAACCCTGATCGAAGCTTCGAACTGATCCGGGGCGCGATCAAATCGGGGTTGAGTCCTTGCCATAACGGTGACGCCAGTCATGCAACTCTGTTGCATGCAATTGCTGGTACGCCTTTTCCGATAGAGCAATATGAATTTTTCGGCTTACAGATCCGCAGGCGCCTGCATGTGCCACGCGATCGAGTCGTTGGGTCCGGCCATGGGTTTCATAGGTTTTATGGGTTTACTGGTTTTTATCCTGGCTGGCGCATCCTCTGCTCAGGCTCAGCAGAACAAAAACGACGCTATGCTGCCAGCCGTTGTCGTGACCGCCGCACCGTTCGAAGATCGCAGCGAACTCGATACGACTCAGCCCGTTTCTGTGTTGAAGGGCGAGGATCTGCGCAGAAAGCGAGAAGCGAGCCTGGGCGATACGCTTTCGCAAGAACTGGGTGTTTCTTCGAGTTCCTTCGGGCCGGGAGCGGGTCGTCCGATCATCCGTGCGCTGGATGGTCCGCGCATTCGCGTGCTCGAAAATGGCATCGGTACCATGGACATTTCTTCCATCAGCCCGGATCACGCAGTAACGGCCGAGGCGCTCAATGCCTCCCAGATCGAGATCCTTCGGGGACCGGCCACGCTGCTCTATGGCAGCGGCGCATCGGGGGGCGTGGTCAACGTCGTGAACGGACGCATTCCGCACAAGCTGTTCAAGTCACCCCAGGCCGATTTCGAAGTTCGCGGCAATACTGCAACGGAGGAACGTACCGGGGCTTTCAATGCAACCGGCAGTTTCGGGCAGGGATCCCTGAGCGTCGGCGGCTTCAGGCGCAAGACCGGCGACTATCACATACCCGGCCGCGCAAACGAAAGCGATCCCGCCAGCAGGCCGGGCGTCGTCGAGAACAGCGCGGTCAGTTCAGGGGGGATATCGGTAGGCGGATCCTATATCGGCGAACGGGGATTTGCAGGCGCGTCGGTGTCACGGCTGGAAAGCGAGTATGGCATACCCGGCCCGGAGCGTTCGAAAATCGATCTCAAGCAGACGCGCTACGATTTGTCAGGCGAACTGGACGCGCCTTTTGCCGGGATGGAAAAGCTCAAGGTTCGCGTGGGCTATAACGACTATAAACATGCTGAAATCGAGCGTACGGGCGATGTGGCCACCCGATTCAAAAATCGAGGACTGGAAAGCAGGGCGGAGCTGCTTCATTCCCCGATAGGCAACTGGAGAGGCGTGTTCGGTGTCCAGTTCCGCGACCGCCATTTTTCCGCGCTAGGCGAGGAAACCGTAATACCGATCACGAGATCGCGCTCGGTGGGTGTCTTTCTCGTGGAGGAACGCAACTGGGACGAATGGCGGCTGGAGATTGGGGGGCGCGGCGAATATGCCGTGCAAGATCCAGCCAGCACTCAGCCCACGCGTTCATTCGGCCTCTACAATGCTTCCACCGGGGTTTCCTGGAGATTTATGGATGGCTATGGACTGGGGCTTTCCGCGACGCGGGGGCAGCGCGCGCCGGCGGCGGAAGAGTTGTATATCCGCGGCGCGCACCACGGCACAGCTACTTTTCAGACCGGCAAACCCGATCTGGACAGCGAAACCACCACCAATATCGATTTTGCGCTGCGCAAGACCGCCGGTCCGATCACCTGGAAAGTCAACGTGTTCCATAACTGGATCAACGACTATATTTTTGTGCGCAACGCCGATGCGAACGGGGATGGTGCAGCCGACAGGGTAGACGATACCGGCGTGCTGGATCCCGCGGGGGAATTCCTGGTGCAGAATTTCGCACAGACAGGTGCGCGATTCTATGGCGCCGAAGCGGAAGCTATCTTTTCACTGAAGCCCGACGAAATCGATCTGCGCCTGTTTACAGACTATGTGAGGGGAAAGCTGAACAATGGAGGAAATGTTCCGCGCGTCACTCCGTGGCGATTCGGACTGGAATTCAATCATCGCACTGGACCGTGGACAGCAAATGTCAGTGCGACACGGGTTATGCGTCAGAGCAGGCGGGCGGCACTCGAAACCAGCACGCCCGGCTATACCCTGGTGAACGTAGAAGTGAGCTATCGCATCAAGGAAACGCGTTCCAATGGCATTAGAATATTCCTGCAGGGCAGGAATCTGCTCGATGAAGAGATGCGCGTCCATACTTCTTACCTGAAAAACTTTGCGCCGCTGCCGGGGAGAGCGCTGGTAGCGGGGCTGAGGGGAGAATTCTAGCCAGGACCCCGTTAACAGGCTCTGCGCATGTGCGTGCGGTTGTCCTATCAAGGCCCGGCGGAATATGGCAAACTCCCGGCTTATATCTCTATCCGGACAGCTGATTTTGTCTTCGTACGAACTTTTCATCGGTTTGCGCTATACACGGGCCAAACGCCGCAACCACTTCATTTCTTTCATTTCTCTCATTTCCCTGCTGGGCATCACGCTAGGCATGACAGCACTGATAACGGTGATGTCGGTCATGAACGGATTTCAGAAGGAGGTCCGTTCCCGCATCCTCGGCGTGGCGTCCCATATTCAGGTGAGCAGCCTGGACGGCAGGCTGACCCATTGGAAGGAAGTCGCCGAGAAATCGTTGCAGCACCCGGAGATTGAAGCTGCCGCGCCTTTCATCAGCGCTCAGGGCATGGTTTCGTTCGACCAGATCGTCAGTGGCGTTGCAGTCAGGGGCGTGCTGCCGGCCATGGAGGAAAAAGTGGCCGATCTGGGACGGATGATGGTCGAAGGCCGGCTCGAGGATCTGGTCCCTGGGGGGTTCGGCATGGTCCTCGGCCGGGAGCTCGCCCGCTCGCTCGGCGTGTTTCCAGGAGACAAGGTGGTCCTCATCTCGCCGCAGGGGCAGGTTACCCCGGCGGGCATATTGCCGCGCCTCAAGCAGTTTACCGTTACCGGCATATTTGAAGCCGGTCATTTCGAATATGACTCAAGTCTCGTGCTCATCCATATTGCCGATGCGCAGAAGCTGTATCGCATGGATCCCGACGAGGTCTCGGGTGTGAGGCTCAAACTGCGCGATCTGTTCCTGGCGCCGCGCGTCGCGCATGAATTGATCCCGCTGATTCCGCAAGACGTCCGCATCAGCGACTGGACGCGCCAGCATGCCAATTATTTTCGCGCGATCCAGATCGAAAAAAGGATGCTTTCGCTCATCCTCGCCCTCATCATTGCGGTTGCGGCCTTCAACATTGTTTCCACCCTGGTGATGGTCGTGACCGACAAGCAATCGGACATCGCGATATTGCGTACACTCGGCGCCAGTCCGCGCAGCATCATGAAAATCTTTATCGTGCAGGGCACATGGATCGGTATCGTCGGCACGGCACTGGGCGTGATCGGCGGGGTACTCCTGGCATATAACGTGGAAGCGGTGATCGCAATGATCGAACGCCTGTTTAGCGTCCAGTTCCTTTCACGGGAGGTTTATTACATCAGCGAAATTCCGTCCGATCTACAGCTTACCGATGTGGTAACGGTGGCGATCGTCTCATTTGCGCTGACTCTGCTGGCAACGCTGTATCCCAGCTATCGCGCATCCAGGGTCAATCCCGCGGAGGCGCTACGTTATGAGTGACACCATCGTCTCCTGCCGCAACCTGCGCAAGAGCTATTACCAGGGTCAGCTAGAGGTGCCGGTATTGATGGGCATCGACCTGCAGGTGAAAGGGGGCGACATCCTTTCCATCGTCGGTGCATCGGGTTCTGGAAAAAGTACGCTGCTGCACCTGCTGGGTGGACTGGATGCGCCAACCGGAGGTGAGATACGCATCCTGAACCGGGAGATCGATACAATCGGAGAAGAAGAACGATGCCGCATCCGCAACGAATCGCTTGGATTCATCTATCAATTCCATCACTTGCTGCCTGAATTCACAGCACTGGAAAATGTGGCCATGCCGCTGCTGATTCGCCGCTCAAGCAGGGCAGAGGCTTACGAAAGGGCTGAGGAGATTCTCAAACAGGTAGGCCTCGGTCACCGGCTTACCCACACTCCCGGGGAACTCTCCGGTGGAGAGCGTCAGCGGGCAGCGGTCGCGCGCGCCCTGGTCACGCGGCCGGCATGCATACTGGCCGACGAGCCCACGGGCAACCTGGACAGGCGTACCGCCGGCGAAGTATTCGACCTGATGCTGGAACTCAACAGAAGCATGGGCGCAAGCCTCATCCTGGTCACGCACGATCCCGATCTGGCAGGAAGGACCGGGCGGATATACCATCTGGAAGACGGGATGCTGGTACCGTAGTCCCCCTGTTCGATCCAAACGGTCCCACACGTCATTTCCGCCGGTCCGTGCCGTCCTGCATCAATTTTTTTGCCCGATCCCGACGCTTGCGCCATTCATAAATCACATACAGCCGCCAGCCTCCGCGTACAACAAAATAACCTGTGGCGGAAAGCAGCAGCGCCAGCAGCACCAGTCCTACAACCAGCGGTTTGCCCAGCGATGTGGCCCATTCGATCAGCGCAGGGACCCACTCGCTCAGGCTTTTATCCATCAGGTGCAATCCCGTTGTCGGGAGGCTGCCCGAGCCTTCTCCCGTAACGAACGAGCCGATCGCATAGGCAGCGAGGTAGATGGGGAGGACAGTAAAGGGATTGGAATAGAGTGTCGTAATTACCGCTACCGGAAGATTCACCTTGAAAATAACGGCGAACAAGGCGGCGAAAAAGAACTGAACCGGATTGCTGCCCGGAATCAGGCCCGCAAACAGGCCGGCTGCCACACCTCCCGCTACTGCCCGGCGATGCAGGTGCCACAGATTGTGGTGTTGCAACCGGTCCCCGAACAGGGCGGCAAAGCGGTTTTGCCGAATGGTTTCATGGGACGGCAGGTATTTTTTGAAAAACTTTTTAGTGGACACAGGAACAGTGTACGGAAAGAGTGGCGCAAGGTACAAATATAGCGCGACTCATGCAGCGCCACCGGCATTTGTTGCCTCGGCGGGTGGCGTGGCGGATTCGCGTTGGGCAGGAGTGAGGTCGGGAATGCAGCGTTTTCAGTCGGATCGCGCGCCGGAGCATCCGCCGAGGGCAGCAGGAAATCGCTGATGCAGTTCTATGTGGTAGCGTTTGCCATGGGCGTGGCTCTGCTCCAGCAGCGGGCGGAATTGCCGGGGATCGCGTGGGCATGGATCCTGCTGCCCGGTGTATTCCTTGCCCCTTTGCTTTTATGTTCCCGGTTCGCCATCGTCGACGCGGCCGGGAAGATTCTGCTTGCTGGCACCTTTCTCGGCGCTGGATTTTTCTGGGCAGCCGCCTCTGCTCATTGGCGGATGGCCGATATGCTGCCGTCCGAATGGGAGGGGCGTGACATTCAGCTGATCGGCGTCGTGGCCGAGCTTCCCCAAACCGGCGAGAGCAGCGTACGTTTCGCGTTCGATGTGGAGCGGGTGCTGACGGAAAACGCCGTCGTACCGGCGCGTATCTCCCTTGCCTGGTACAAGGCGCGAGGAAACAACATCGAAGCGCAGGAAGCCCTGGTGCCACAGGTCGCTGCCGGCGAGCGCTGGCAATTCGTGGTACGGCTCAAGCGGCCGCATGGCACCCTCAACCCACATGGCTTCGATTTCGAGCAATGGGCTCTGGAGCGTAATATCCGGGCGACCGGCTACGTACGCGAAACCGAAGAGAATCGTCGGTTGGATGAGAACGTCCGCAGCCCGGGCTACCTGATCGAGCGTGCGCGCCAGTCGATACGCGCGGATTTCATCCGCGTATTGGCGGGCTATCCCTATACAGGCGTTCTGGTTGCGCTGGCTGTGGGAGATCAGCGGGCCATTTCGCATGATCAGTGGCAGACATTCACCCGTACCGGGATAAACCACCTCATGAGCATTTCAGGGCTGCATGTCACGATGGTGTCGGGCCTGATATTCGTGCTGACATACTGGTTGTGGCGCAGGAGCTATCACCTGACAATGTGGCTGGCCGCGCGCAAGGCTGCGGTTGCCGCAGGATTCGCCGTGGCCCTGGCGTACGCGTTGTTGGCGGGATTTGCGATCCCGGCACAGCGTACCGTCTACATGCTGATGGTCATTGCCATCGCGCTGTGGCTGGGACGGTCCACTTCCATGACAGCCGTGCTCGCGTGGGCATTGCTGGCTGTGCTGATCCTTGATCCATGGGCCATGCTCTCCCCAGGCTTCTGGCTGTCATTCGGTGCAATCGCACTGATCATGCTCGTATCCGCCGGGCGTACCGGTCGCCCGCACTGGCTCATCGGCTGGGGGCGGGTGCAGTGGGCAATAACGCTGGGTCTCGTTCCTCCGTTGCTCGCGATGTTCCAGCAGATTTCGCTGATATCTCCCTTGGCTAATGCCGTCGCCATACCAGTGGTCAGCCTGGTCGTGGTGCCGCTTGCCTTGCTGGCCTGTATTCCTTTCCTCGATTTCATGCTGTATCCCGCACACTGGATATTGAGTACCTGCATGCAGGCGATGGCGTGGATGAGTGGATTGCCGCACGCGGTCTGGAGCCAGCATGCGCCGCCTGCCTGGGCGGTCGCTGCCGGCATCGTCGGAATTTTCTGGATGCTGCTGCCCGGCGGGTTTGGATTGAAGTCGGCCCTGACTGGAGGTTTTCCTGCGCGCTGGCTGGGGATGATCGCATTGCTGCCGTTGTTTCTGGTTCCCGCGCCCAAGCCCGCAGCTGGGGAACTCTGGCTGGACGTGCTGGATGTCGGACAGGGGCTCGCGGTCGTGGCGCGTACGGAAAACCACGCCATGCTCTACGATACAGGGCCGGCGTTCAGTAGCGAGGCAGACAGCGGCAGCCGGACGATCGCGCCGTTTCTGCGGGGTGAGGGGGTGGCGCAGCTCGGAATGATGATCGTAACGCATGCCGATTCCGATCACAGTGGCGGCGCGTTATCTGTGCTGCAGGCCGTGCCGGTTGACTGGCTGGTCTCGTCGCTGAACGAGGATCACCCCGTGCAGCTTGCCGTTTCCAGCCGGCGCCGATGCCATGCAGGGGTTTCCTGGCAATGGGATGGCGTTCTTTTCGATATGCTGCATCCGTTGGAACAAAGCTACGATAATCCCAGGCTCAGGAACAATGCGCTTAGTTGCGTCCTGAAGATCACCACTTCCCATGGCAGCGTGCTGCTTCCGGGCGACATAGAGAAGAAAAGCGAGCGGCAGCTGCTGGCGCGGGAGGCCGGCCGTCTTTCATCGACCGTGCTCGTCGCGCCCCATCACGGCAGCAAGACGTCTTCCACCCAGGCGTTCATACGCGAAGTCGATCCCAGGCTGGTAATATTCACCGTCGGCTACCGCAACCGTTTCGGTCACCCGAAGGATGAAGTGATGGAGCGCTATCGAATGCTCGGAAGCAGATCGCTGCGCAGCGACTACGATGGCGCGATCCTGCTGCGTTTTGCGAACAATCATGTTGCCGCGGAAACCTGGCGGGAGCGGCGCCGGCGTTACTGGCATGATACCCCGGCATATGGGGATGCGTCGCCAATCGCAATCGGCACGGAGATGCATTATGAATATGAATAATGTTCGATCGGAATCGACGGCGGCCGCGTTTGCCCTCCACAGCAACGGAAGCAAAGGGGAAACGGATTCCTGGCTCGAGGGCCTGTCTTCCATTCTTTCTGCCGAAGAGGCCGGTGCAGTTGGGGAGGCGCTGCGGTTTTGCCAGCCGTTCCATGCAGGCAAGTATTTGCCTACGGGAGAATCGGTCGCTTCCCACATAGGCGGCGTCGTGACGGCCTTGGTATTGTTGCGGGCCGACATCGATACCCTGCTGGCCGGCGTGCTGCATGCCCTGCCGGATTGCCTGGACGGATACGAGGAGAAACTTACGGTGGCATTTGGCCCCACCGTGGCGCATCTGGTTGCAGGTGTAGCCCGCATGCGCCGCATCCGCGAACTCGGATCGAAAGGCGCTGACCGGCTGGCGCGGGATGCCGGTCAGGTTGAGGCATTGAGGAAGATGCTGCTCGCGATGGCGGAAGATATTCGTGTCGTCATGATCGCGCTGGCCGGCCGTCTGCAAACGATGAGGCATATTGCCGGAAGCGATGCTCCCGAGCGAGCGGAAATCGCCCACGAAACGCTGAATATCTTCGCACCTCTGGCGAACCGGCTGGGCCTGTGGCAGATGAAATGGGAACTGGAAGATCTGTCATTTCGGATAACGGAGCCGGAACGCTATAGAAAAATTGCCGTATTGCTGGAAGAAACGCGGCTCAGCCGGGAGCAGCATATCGCCCAGGTGGTGGGCATATTGCAGCATGAATTGCAGCAGGCGGGAATCGAGGCAGAGGTCACGGGACGTCCCAAGCACATTTACAGCATTCACAAGAAAATGAAACGCAAGGGCGTGGGTTTCAAGGAAATCTACGATGCCCGCGCAGTTCGTATCCTCGTGAACGATGTCAAGGATTGCTACGCCGCGCTGGGGGTAGTGCACAACCTGTGGGTTCCCATTCCGAAGGAGTTCGACGACTATATTGCAAGGCCGAAAGGCAACGATTACCGCTCGCTGCATACGACAGTCACCGGACCGGAAGACAAGGTGGTGGAGGTGCAGATTCGCACCCATGAGATGCACCGTCACTCGGAGATGGGGGTGGCGGCGCACTGGCGCTATAAGGAAGGCGCGAGGCGGGATGCCAAGTATGAGGAAAAAATCGCCTGGCTGAGGCAGATCCTGGGATGGAAAAACGATGTGGAAGACGCGGGGGAGTTGGCGGAGCAATTCAAGACCGCACTTTTCGAAGATTCGATATATGTGTTGACTCCGCAGGGGAGGGTCATTTCCCTGCCCAGGGAATCGACCCCGGTGGACTTTGCCTATCACGTCCACTCGGATCTCGGTCACAGATGTCGCGGTGCCAAGGTCGACGGCGTGATGGTTCCGCTCAATTACAAGTTGCAGAACGCGCAGCGAGTGGAAATTATTCCAGCCAAGCAGGGCGGGCCCAGCCGTGACTGGCTCAATCCTGTTCTGGGTTACCTCAAGAGCCCGCGCGCCCGCGCGAAGGTAAGGCAGTGGTTCAGCAGCCAGGCACGCGAAACTGCTCTTGCGCAAGGACGGGCGCTGGTAGAAAAGGAATTGCAGCGCTATGGCATGACCTCCATGAGTCTGGAAAAGCTTGCCGCCGAATTCAGCTTCGCCAAGGTAGACGGTTTTCTGGCTGCTGTGGCACGCGGAGAAATCAATATCCGGCAACTGGCAACGCTGCTCGGCGGTGGGGCCGAGCCTGCCCTGCCCACCATGGAAGTGCCGGTACTCAGGGAAACAGGCTCGCAGGCCGAGGGAAGCATACTCGTCGTGGGCGTCGACAAACTTCTGACTGTCCTCGCAAAATGCTGCAAGCCTGCCCCTCCTGATCCCATCATCGGTTTCGTTACCCGTGGACGCGGCATTACGGTGCACAGGCGCGGATGTGCGAATGTGTCACGCCTGACCGACGACAGCAATGCGCGCCTCATCGCGGCCGAATGGGATACATCCAGACGCGCAGGCACGGCCAGATATGCTGTTGACATCGATGTTCAGGCGAATGACAGACAGGGGTTGCTGCGTGACATCTCGCATGTCCTGTCGCGCGGAAAAATAGACGTAATAGCCACGCGCACGCAGAGCCGCGATGTGAGCGCAACCTTGCGTTTCACCCTGAAAATCACCGATCTGTCCCAGCTGCGTCGCATCCTTGCATTGATAGAGAATGTTCCCGGTGTGATATCCGCGATGCGAACGTGATGTCTGCCTGATAGGCCGTGCATGGCTGCTTACTATTGCGGCGGCCCTCGCATGACGTCGCCGATGGACTGACTGGAAGCGCCCCGTTTTCTTTCCTGCCTGCTGTTTTTCCCTATTTTTTACCTTGCCTGCCTCTTATCCCTCTCATTCATAGGGATTTTGCGACAAGCCATTTTCCCAGCCGCTTTTGCTCCTCATATTCAAGCGGCGAATACCCTTCTTTTCTCCTTGACGTTCCCCCTCTTTTTAACTACAGTGGAAAAAAATGGAAAAAAATGGATATATGTGGATAAAAGTGGGAGGTTTTTTAGTAATTTTCTCTCCAGAATAATAAGGAAGCGCACAAATGTTTCGCGGCGGGACGCCTATCAGTCTGGACAACAAGGGGAGATTCGCGGTGCCTGCAAAATACCGCGAAGGGCTCATGGCGCTCTGTGCGGGTCATCTGATCGTTACAGCCGACCCTTCCAGGTGCCTGCTGATCTATCCCCAGCCGGTGTGGGAGCCCATCGAGCAAAAGCTCAATAGTCTTTCCAGTTTCAATCCCCAGACGCGCAGCCTGCAGCGTCTCCTCGTCGGCTATGCCAGCGATGTCGAAATGGATGGAGCTGGCCGCATTCTCGTGCCGCCGGCCCTGCGACTGTTTGCCGGCTTGACCAAGGAAGTGGTGCTGGTGGGACAAGGTACGAAATTCGAATTGTGGGATGACGAAAAATGGAATTTGCAGATCGAGCATGCACTCGCCTGCAAGGATGGCATTCCGGCAGAACTTGAAGGTTTTTCGCTGTAATGCCGTGGTTGACACGGAGCAGCATAACACGGTCCTGCTGCATGAGGCGGTCGATTCACTGGCAATCAAGCCGGATGGGATTTACGTCGATGGCACTTTCGGACGCGGGGGACACAGCCGCGAAATACTGGAACGGCTGGGATCGGGCGGCAGGCTGATCGCTTTTGACCAGGATCCGGCTGCTGTGTCGTTTGGCAATACCATTCGCGATGAGCGTTTTCGCATGGTTCATGGCAGCTTTTCGCGGATGCAGGACATTCTGGAGCAGTTGAAAGTCGGTAGAGTGGACGGGGTACTGCTGGACCTGGGCGTGTCGTCGCCGCAACTGGAAGAAGCGGAGCGCGGATTCAGTTTTCGCCTCGAGGGGCCACTCGATATGCGTATGGACACCAGCGCGGGAGAGACGGCGGCAGAATGGCTCGCCAATGCTTCGCTGGCTCACTTGGAAGAGGTCATCGGGAATTATGGCGAAGAGCGGTTTGCTAAGCAGATTGCAAGAGCGATTGTCACGGCTAGAGCGCGGCAGCCCGTCACCACCACATCCCGGCTTGCCGCCATCGTGGCAGCGACCGTGCCCGCGCGCGCGCGGGAGGGCAAACAGAATCCGGCAACGCGCACTTTCCAGGCTATCCGGATTCACCTCAATCAGGAGCTTGAGAAGCTATCGCTGGTTTTACCGCAATGCGTGGAAATATTGAATACGGGTGGCAGGCTTGTCGTCATCAGCTTCCACTCGCTGGAAGACCGGATCGTGAAACGCTTCATGCGCAGAATGGCAGTATCCGACACCCTGCCGCGGCATCTGCCGCTGCGGGCCCGCGAGGTGGCCTTTCTGGCGAAGCCGAAACTGCGCCTGATGAACAGGGCGCTACGCCCCGCTTCCGGCGAAGTTGTCGCCAATCCGCGGGCAAGAAGCGCGGTCATGCGTGTAGCGGAAAGGGTAGGCGAAACATAGTTGGAAAGCCTTGCATAGCGCCACGGTATTCGATAGCCGCGTTGCCAGCTGGCGAGGGATTGACATGACCAGAATCAACATCGTACTGACCCTGATTCTCATCGCCTGCGCGCTGAGTGTTGTGACTTCACAGCACAAGGCGCGCAAGCTTTTTGTGGAGCTGGAAAAGGAGCAGACACTTGCGCAGCAGCTGGCGATCGAGTGGGGCCAATTGCAGCTTGAGCAGAGTACCTGGGCGAAGCATACGCGAGTGGAAAAAATCGCGACCGAACAATTGCAGATGCGGTTGCCGGACGCTTCGCGTGTCCGGGTCATTCCGCTGATGGACAGTCTCCTTCCACCGGTTTCCGGACGTACGCCAGAACGATGAAACCCAATCGCTTGCCGCGCATTATTCTGCCTGCAGGACGGTCGCGCCTGGTGGCCGCACTTTTGCTGCTGGGGCTGGGGGGGCTGGCAGGCCGCGCGGCCTATCTCCAGGGAATGCACAACGGTTTTCTGCAGCAAAAGGGTGAATCACGCTATAGCCGGGTGCTCGAAATCAGCGCACACCGGGGCATGATTACCGATCGGCATGGTGACCCGCTTGCCATAAGCACCCCCGTCGAATCGGTATGGGCGAGCCCGGCAGATGTGAATGCAAAGCCCAGTCAGTTGAAAAAACTGGAAAAGCTGATCGGGCTGGATACCGGAGAATTGAGAACACGCCTTGCCGGACCTCGGCGTGACGCAGGCAGTGGCGAACAGGAGCCCGCCAGACGCGATTTCGTTTATCTGAAGCGGCATCTGTCACCGGAAATCGCCGCAAAGGTGGTGGAACTCAATATCCCGGGTGTATTTCTCAAACGGGAGTATCGCCGGTATTACCCGACTGGCGAATTGACCGCGCATGTCCTCGGCTTCACCGACGTGGATGACCGGGGACAGGAGGGCCTTGAACTGGCATGGCAGGATGACCTGGCGGGCAAGCCGGGGAGCCGCCGTGTCATCAAGGATCGCAAGGGACACATTGTAGAGGATGTGGAAAGCATTCGCGCTCCCCGGTCGGGGCAGAATGTCGCACTGTCGATCGACAATAAAATCCAGTACCTGGCTTACCGCGAACTGAAGCAGGCCATGGAGGCCAACAAGGCCAAGGCGGGCGGTATCGTGGTGCTGGACGCCCGGACAGGCGAGGCGCTCGCCTTGGTCAATCTGCCCACATACAACCCGAATAACCGGATGACCATGCGAGGGGAGCAGGCACGCAACCGTGCGCTCACCGATATCTTCGAGCCGGGGTCGACACTGAAACCGTTCACCGTTGCGGCGGCATTGGAAACTGGCGGAATTACGCCCGATACCGTTTTCGATACGGCTCCCGGGACGTTCTCCATAGGCAGGGCGACCATCCGCGACGCGCATAAGGAAAGCGCTTTGACGGTCGCGCAGGTGATCCAGAAATCCAGCAACATCGGTTCCGCAAAGATTGCATTGTCGCTGTCCCCGCAAACACTCTGGGAAATGTTGAGCGATGCCGGGTTCGGTGCGGCGACCGGCTCGGGATTTCCCGGGGAAGTCAGCGGCAAGCTGCGTCCCTATCGCACGTGGCGCCCCATCGAGCAGGCAACCATGTCTTACGGCCATGGTATTGCAGTAAGCCTGCTGCAACTGGCGCGCGCCTACATGCTGTTCTCGGGAGAAGGGGAATTGAAGCCGGTTTCGCTGCTGAGGCTCGATACACCGCCGGAAGGCAAGCGGGTGATATCGCGTGAAACGGCTCGGGCGGTGAGCAGAATGTTGGAGATGGTGGCCCAGCCGGGCGGCACCGCGCTTCAGGCCCAGGTCAGTGGCTACCGGGTGGCGGGAAAGACGGGCACCGCCCATAAACTGGAGGGAGGGCGCTACGCCAAAGACCGCTATCTGTCCACTTTTGTGGGTTACGCGCCGGCATCCAGTCCGCGCTTCATCATTGCGGTGATGCTGGATGAGCCTTCCGCGGGGCGATACTTTGGCGGCGTAGTGGCGGCACCGGTATTCAGCCGGATCATGGCCGAGGTGTTGCGCATGCGCAACGTGCCGCCCGACGCGTCCGCTTCCCCTGTGATGTCCCTGACACAGGCGCCGCGGCCGAAAAGCGAGAAGGGCGATGTATGAGCCCAAGGTGCGACTCGGCGCATGCCGGGGGTTCGATGTTGCCAGGGATTTGCAAGGACTTGCGCGCACTTGACCGTCTGGGTGTCGAAATCACCCATCTCGTTACCGACAGCCGCGCGGTCATGAAAGGAGATACCTTTTTGGCCTATGCCGGAGAAAGAACGGATGGCCGGCGGTTCATTCCGCAAGCCATTGCAGCCGGAGCCAATGCGATCCTGTGGCAGCGCGAGGGCTTTGCCTGGGATTCCGTCTGGAACATCCCCAATCTGCCGGTCTCTCGCCTGCGTGCCAAGGCCGGCATGATCGCGGACCGGGTATATGGCCATCCCTCGCGGAACTTGTGGGTCATCGGTATTACCGGAACCAACGGCAAGACATCCTGCAGCCACTGGATCGCCCAGGCCATGGCCGTGCTTGGAAGAAGAACCGCGATCATGGGGACGTTGGGAGCAGGCTTCCCGGGAGAGCTGGAACCCGCTGTCAATACCACGCCGGATGCCGTGGTCCTGCACGCTGAAATGGCGGATTTGTTGCGGCGGGGCGCCTCCAGTGTGGCGATGGAAGTCTCGTCGCACGGGATCGAGCAGGAACGGGTCAGCGGTGCTGCTTTCGCGGTGGCGATGCTTACCAATCTTTCCCGCGACCATCTCGATTACCACGGCAGCATGGACGCCTATGCCGCAGCCAAGGCGCGATTGTTCCGCTGGCCGGGACTCGGGTATGCCGTGCTCAATCTCGATGATGCGTTCGGCGTCGGTTTGTGCAGGCAGCTCGAAGGCAGGGATACGAAAATCATCGGGTACGGATTTATCCAGCCGGGCGTTTTTGGGTGGGATTCAGAAAAGTTCAGGGTATTGCGCGGGTACGATCTGGAGGTGAATCCCCGGGGGCTTAAATTCGGTGTCGAGTTCGGGGCCATGCGCGCGCAGTTTGAAACCGGGGTGACAGGACGCTTCAACGCATCGAATTTTCTGGGGGTTTTGGCTGCCTTGCTGGCAAGTGGTATCGGATTGGCCGACGCGGTGCGTGCATTGCAGCCGGTACAGCCCGTCACCGGAAGAATGCAGACAATGGGAGGGGAGCATGCGCCCGTCGTGGTGGTGGATTATGCGCATACCCCCGATGCCATGGAAAAAGTATTAAGCGCATTGCGCGAAATGCTCGATACGGAGTCGGGCTTGGCGCCCGCCGGAAGGCTGATCTGCGTTTTTGGCTGCGGGGGCGAGCGCGATCGCGGCAAACGGCCGTTGCTGGGGGAAGTGGCAACCCATCTGGCGGACGAGGTCATCATCACCAGTGACAATCCGCGCGCGGAAGATCCGGATGTCATCATCAGCGAAATTGCCGCTGGCGCCGCCGCGAACCACCGTATCGAGCGTGACCGGGCGCGAGCCATTCATGCGGCGATACAGACCGGGCGGCAAGGCGATGTGATATTGATCGCCGGGAAAGGGCATGAGGCCTATCAGGAAATGGATGGGGAGAAGCTTCCTTTCAGCGATGCCGACGTTGCGCGGCAGGCTCTGGCGGAAAAGGCGCGGGTGTCGGCATGATGACCGTGCAACAGGCGGCCGGCGCAGTGGCCGGTGAATGGGAGGGGGCCGACGCATGCTTTACCGGCGTCAGCACCGACAGCCGTACCCTGGCCCAAGGCGATCTGTTCGTCGCGCTGACGGGACCGACGTTCGACGGGCATGATTTTGTCGCGGAGGTGGGCCGCAAAGGGGCGGTAGCCGCCATGGTCCAGCATGATGGGGCAAATATGGGCGAGGCGGGAATCTCGCTTATAAAAGTAAAAAATACCCGCCTTGCGCTGGGACAGCTTGCGGCGCACTGGCGTGGACAGTTTCCTGTTCCGGTGGTGGCGGTGACGGGCAGTAACGGCAAAACGACCGTAAAGGAAATGATTGCGTCCATCCTGCGATGTGCAGTGGGCGAGGCGGAGCAGATGAATGGCTCAGGCAGCGTACTTGCGACGGAGGGCAATCTCAATAACGATATCGGCGTGCCGCTCATGCTGCTGCGACTGCGCAAGCGGCATCGCTATGCGGTGATCGAGATGGGCATGAACCATATCGGCGAGATTGCCTATCTGACGCGACTGGCGAAACCCGGCGTGGCCGTCATCACGAATGCGGGCGCGGCTCACGTCGAAGGGCTTGGCTCCGTGGAAGCCGTAGCACGTGCGAAAGGCGAAATTTTCGAAGGGCTGGATGGTAATGGGACTGCCGTGGTCAATGCCGACGATTCATACGCCCCATTGTGGCGCCAACTGGCCCATGGCCGGCGTATGCTGAATTTCGGGCTGGGGCGTAAGGCGGAGGTGAGCGCCCGTTGTCAGCCGGAAACCTGCGGCACCAGGATGACATTGATCCTGCCTGGCGAAAGCGAGCAGGTGATGCTGCAAGTGCCCGGCGAACATAACGTGCGCAATGCGCTGGCGGCAACTGCGGCGGCCGTGGCCCTGGGCGTGGACGCCAAGGCCATTGCGGCAGGGCTGGCCGCATTTGGCGGCGTGAAGGGGCGTTTGCAGAAAAAAGCGGGCCCGGGCGGGGCTATCCTGCTGGATGACAGCTACAACGCCAATCCGGACTCGGTGAGAGCGGCATTGGAGGTACTTGCCAGGGCAGCTGGAAAAAAAATTTTCGTGCTCGGCGACATGGGAGAACTTGGAGATGGCGCGAGGTCGCTTCATGCGGATATCGGCAGGGAAGCGCGAGCAGCGGGGATCGACCGTTTGCTGACGCTCGGTGAACTGAGCGCCTGCGCCACTGAACGGTTTGGCGCTGGCGCCACGCACTTCGAAAACATCGATGAACTGGTGGCCGAAGTACGGAAACTGCTTGGATCGAATGTGACCTTGCTGGTCAAGGGCTCGCGCTTCATGCGGATGGAGCGTGTAATCAGGAGTATCGAACCTTGATTGAAGAATTAAAGGCCGTCGGACGCTGTATCGGGAAACTCATGAGTGGATGGGGCCGGCGGATTTCTTTGGCTCCGCGTCATTCTTCGACCGGACGGTCACCATGCTGCTAGAACTTGCCGAATGGCTGGCAAAGGATGTGCGCGCATTCAATGTATTCCATTACATCACCTTGCGTACTGTCCTGGCGGCAATGACTTCACTGATGATCGCGTTCATTGTCGGCCCCGCCATGATACGCAAGCTCACTGCCTACAAGATCGGGCAGTCGGTGCGTGACGACGGCCCGCAAACCCACCTGGTCAAAGCGGGCACGCCCACCATGGGCGGGGCGCTGATACTGGTATCCATCGCCATTACCACCTTGTTGTGGGCCGATCTGAGCAATCGCTACATATGGGTCGTGCTGCTCACCACGCTGAGTTTCGGCATGATCGGCTGGGTGGACGACTACCGTAAAGTGGTATACCGAAATCCTAAAGGACTGTCCGCCAGGACAAAGCTCTTCTGGCAGTCCGCGATAGCGATCGTGGTTGCACTGTATCTATTTTTGACTGCAGAACTGCCTGCGCAAACCACCATGATCGTTCCCTTCTTCAAGCAGGTCGCGATACCGCTTGGCCTGGCGGGCTTCGTCGCGCTTGCCTACTTCGTCATCGTCGGGACGAGCAATGCGGTGAATCTTACCGACGGCCTGGATGGACTGGCCATTATGCCGACGGTAATGATCAGCAGCGCACTGGCAATCTTCGCTTATGTCGCGGGACATGCCGTATTCGCGAAGTACCTGGGCATCCCCCATATCCCCCAGGCGGGTGAGCTGGCCGTCTTTTGCGGCGCGCTGGCGGGAGCGGGACTTGCTTTCCTCTGGTTCAATGCCTACCCCGCGGAAGTTTTCATGGGCGATGTCGGCGCACTTTCGCTGGGGGCCGCGCTCGGGGTGGTTACCGTGATCGTGCGCCAGGAGATCGTGCTGGTCATCATGGGCGGGCTGTTCGTGGTGGAGACGTTGTCCGTCATGCTGCAGGTGGCGTCGTTCAAACTGGTCGGGAAGCGGATCTTTCGTATGGCGCCGCTTCATCACCACTTCGAATTGAAAGGCTGGAAGGAAAACCAGGTCGTGGTTCGCTTCTGGATCATCACCATGCTGCTGGTGCTGTTCGGGTTGTCCACGCTGAAGCTGAGATGAGCTGACCGATGAATTTGCGGGGTAAAACGGCATTGGTGCTCGGAATGGGCGAAACAGGACTTTCCATGGCGAAATGGCTGATGCGCCTGGGAGCACGCGTGCGAGCCGCCGATACCCGTGAAGCGCCGCCATGCCTGGAAGCGTTCCGGCATATCGTGACTGTCGTGCCCGAGGGTAGCCTGTTTACCGGCGCATTCTCAGCCGAAGCTTTTGCCGATATCGATCTGGTCGCGATCAGCCCCGGCGTGTCCCTGGCGGAATGGCGGGTGAAGCAGGCGATGGAGAAAGGCATTCCTGTGACAGGCGACATGGGGCTGTTCACCGAGGCGCTGCAGCCATCCCCGACGGGCTCGGTCGGCAGGCCCGCAGTCATTGGCGTTACCGGCTCCAACGGCAAGACGACGGTGACGGCGATGGTGGGCGAGATGATGAGAAAAGCCGGGCTGGACGTGGAGGTGGCGGGCAACATCGGCCCCGCGGTGCTGGACGCGCTCATGCGGCGAATCGACGCCGGAGCCCTGCCCCAGGCCTGGGTGCTGGAGGTTTCGAGTTTTCAGCTGGAAACCACGCGCAGCATGAACGCGGACGCCGCGACGGTATTGAACGTAAGCGAAGATCATCTGGATCGCTACGGCGACATGGCGGATTACGCCGCGGCCAAGTCGAGAATATTCTCGAATGACGGTAAGAGCAGAACAGGCGAAGGCCACGGGATACAGATACTGAATCGAGATGATCCTGCGGTAAAGGAGATGGCGTTGGCCGGGCGAAAACATATTACGTTCGGCCTGGGCCGGCCTGTGCGCGCCGGCGATTTCGGCCTGTTGCAGGAAGAAGAACGTATCTGGCTGGCAGAAGGCGAGACCCGGCTGATGGATATACGGAGTCTCGGCGTGGGCGGGCTGCACAACGCGGTGAATGCGCTGGCTGCACTGGCGCTATGCCGCGCAGCAGGCTTGCCGTACGACCCGCTGTTGCAGGCATTGCGCGAATTCAAGGGCCTGCCCCATCGGATGGAAAAAGTGGCGAACTTTCAAGGCATCACATTCTACGATGATTCCAAGGGCACAAATGTCGGAGCAACGGTCGCGGCTTTGAACGGCATGAAACAAAACGTTGTTCTGATAGCCGGCGGAGATGGGAAGGGGCAGGATTTTTCTCCTCTGGCGCGGCCCGTCGCAAAGCATGCGCGGGCGGTGGTGCTCATCGGCCGTGATGCGGAAAGGATCGCCCAGGCGCTCGCCTCATGCGGCGTTCCCCTGCACCGTGCGGAAACGATGGAGGAGGCGGTGCGGCAAAGTGTTCGACTGGCGCAGCAAGGCGACGCGGTCCTGATGTCGCCGGCGTGCGCCAGCCTGGATATGTTCCGGAACTACGCTCACCGCGCCGAGGTATTCGTCAACGCGGTGGAGCAACTACGGGCTGGAGTTCATGCCTGATCCAGGATACTGACAACCGATGACTTACCAGCACACTATCGGCAGCCAGAAAACCGTACCCGACTTCGACCAGGCCCTGATCTGGTCAGCGGCCCTGCTGCTGGGTCTGGGACTGGTGATGGTTTACTCGGCCTCCATCGCGATTGCCGAGGCAGGGCGCGGCACCAACGGCTACCCCGCCTATTTCCTGGTCAGGCATGCTGCCTGCCTGGCGGTAGGCATGCTGGCCGGTGTAATCGCGTTCCAGATCCCCATGCGATTGTGGCAGAAATATTCTTTTCCCCTGTTCCTCATCGGAGCGGCGCTGCTGGCGCTGGTGCTGGTGCCCAGCATCAGCCACGAAGTAAACGGAAGCCGGCGATGGATTTCGCTGAAGATCGTGAATTTTCAGCCATCAGAATTCATGAAACTGTTCATTGTCATCTATGCGGCAGCGTACACGGTTCGCAAGGCGAATTATCTGGACAAATTCATGAAAGGGTTCCTTCCCATGCTGGTCGTCATGTCCATTGTGGGCATGCTGCTGCTGCTTGAACCGGACTTCGGTTCATTCGTGGTCATTACCGTGACCGTCATGGCGATCCTGTTTCTGGGTGGAACGGACCTCAGGCTGTTCGCCGGGCTGATCGGCTTTCTGATTGCGAGTTTTCTGATACTGGTCTGGATCGAACCCTATCGCATGCAGCGTTTCTTCGGCTTTCTGGATCCGTGGGACGATCCCTACGGAAAGGGATACCAGTTGAGCCATGCCCTGATTGCGTTCGGGCGGGGAGAGTGGCTGGGCGTCGGCCTGGGAGGGAGCGTGGAAAAACTTTTCTACCTGCCCGAGGCGCACACGGATTTTCTGATGGCAGTCATTGCGGAAGAACTGGGATTTGTCGGCGTCATGACGGTGGTGGTGCTGTTCGGGTGGCTGCTGGTGCGCGCATTCATCATAGGCCGCCAGGCGGCGCTCAGGGAGCGGCATTTTTCTGCGCTGACAGCACAGGGCATAGGCGTCTGGCTGGGCGTGCAGGTATTCATCAATATGGGTGTGAATATGGGCGTGCTGCCGACCAAGGGATTGACGCTGCCTCTCATGAGCTTTGGAGGAAGCAGCCTCGTGGCCAGTTGCATCGCGCTTGCGTTACTGCTGCGAATCGACTGGGAAAACCGTCAGCTGATGAAAGGTTACAAGCTATGAAGGCAGGAAAGGACGGGCAGGCGAACCGTGCATTCCGCACGGGAACACAGGCTTGACCGGCACCATCCTCATCATGGCGGGCGGCACCGGAGGACATGTATTCCCGGGCCTTGCGGTGGCGGAATGCATGAAATCGGCAGGATGGCGAGTGGTGTGGCTGGGAACGGAGGGGGGAATGGAAATGACGCTGGTGCCCCGGCAGGGGCATGACCTGGAAATCATCCGCTTTTCCGGCCTGCGTGGAAAAGGCGTGGCCGCGTGGCTGCTGCTGCCCCTGCGGCTGGTACTCGCTTTCTGGCAAAGTGTTCGGGTAATACGCAGGGTGCGGCCGGACGTGGTGCTGGGCATGGGCGGTTATCCCGCGTTCCCGGGGGGGATGATGGCTGCATTGCTGGGGCGGCCGTTGCTGATACACGAGCAGAACTCCGTCGCCGGCCTGGCCAATCGGATACTGGCAAAGGTGGCGGATAAAATTCTGTTGGGTTTTCCCGGGGCGATCAGGGACGGTAAAAAGGTGATGGTGTGCGGCAACCCGGTGCGCGATAAGATTGGCCAGCTCGATGCGCCGGAAAAACGGTACGCAGCGCGTACCGGAAGATTGAGATTGCTGGTAATTGGCGGCAGCCGGGGTGCGCAGGCTCTGAACACGATCGTGCCTCAGGCGCTGAAGCAGATTCCTGAAAACATGCGGCCACGCGTGATACACCAGGCTGGGGTGAAACACCTGGACGTGCTGAGGAAAAATTATGCCGAGGCAGACGTGCAAGGCGAGCTCGTCACATTCATCGACAATATGGCGGCCCCCTATGCCGAATGTGATCTCGTGGTTTGCCGGGCTGGGGCGCTGACGGTCGCGGAGTTGAGCGCGGCCGGCGTCGCGAGCGTCCTCGTGCCTTATCCCCACGCCGTGGATGATCACCAGACGATCAATGCGAGATTCCTGAGCGAACGAAACGCGGCAGTACTGTTTCACCAGCAGGAGCTGACCGCGGAGAAGCTGGCCAGGCTGCTGATGGGATTCACCAGGGAGAAGCTCCTGGAAATGGCGGTGAAGGCACGCGAACTGGCCAGGCCGGACGCAACCAGGGTGGTTGCCCAGGCCTGCATGGACATGGCTGAAGCATAGAGTAGACGGGGCTTTAGGAATTGCCGGGGTATTTGGGGTCTGAAGGGAAGGAATATGAAGCATAAGGTCAAACGTATCCATTTCGTCGGTATCGGCGGGTCCGGCATGAGCGGAATTGCCGAAGTATTGCTCAATCTTGGATACAGGATCAGCGGATCGGATCTGTTCGACAGCGCCACTACCCGGCGCCTGAAGAAGCTGGGTGCCACCCTGCACATCGGGCATGCCGAGAGCCACGTGGCATCCGCCGATGCCGTGGTGACCTCGAGCGCGATCACGGCGGACAACCCTGAAGTGCTCATGGCAAGGGCGCGCAAGGTGCCCGTGGTCCCGCGCGCGATCATGCTGGCGGAACTGCTGAGGCTGCGCCAGGGGATCGCTATTGCCGGCACGCACGGCAAAACCACGACCACCAGCCTGATTGCGAGCGTTCTCGCAGAAGCGGGAATGGACCCGACTTTTGTCATCGGGGGACGGTTGGAGGCCGCAGGCTCGCACGCCAAGCTCGGTCGCGGCGAATTCATTGTGGTGGAGGCCGATGAATCAGATGCCTCATTTCTCCATCTGCAACCCGTGCTGGCCGTGGTAACGAACATCGACGCGGATCACATGGATACCTACGGTCATGATTTCAGCAAGCTCAAGCAGGCATTCGTGGATTTCGTGGAGCATCTGCCGTTTTATGGAATGGCGGTATTGTGCATCGACGATGAGAACGTGCGCGAAATCATGCCGGCTATCACCAAGCCGGTCACCACATATGGCCTGGCCGAGAACGCACAGGTTCGCGCCGTAGATATCAGCCATCACCAGGGGCAAATGCATTTTACCGCGCTGATCGGGGTAAACGGCAGGACGCGCAAGCTCAAGATCGTGCTCAGGCTGCCAGGCCTGCATAACGTACAGAATGCACTGGCGGCGATCGCGGTCTGTAATGAGGTCGGGTTGCCCGATTCCGCGATAACCAGAGCGCTGGCGGATTTCAAAGGCGTCGACCGGCGCTTCCAGCGCTATGGGGAAATCAGCCTGGCTGGCGATGGCGCCGATGCGGGCAGCTTTACGCTGATAGATGACTACGGCCATCACCCGGTGGAGATGGACGCGACGATCGCTGCAGCCCGCGGGGCGTTCCCCGGCCGCCGGCTGGTGCTCGCGTTCCAGCCTCATCGCTATACGCGTACGCGAGATCTGTTCGAGGATTTCGTCAAGGTGCTGTCGACGGTGGATGTACTGCTGCTGACTGAGGTGTATCCCGCGGGGGAAGCGCCCATCGTTGCCGCGGACAGCAAATCGCTGGCGCGCGCCTTGCGTGTTCTCGGCAAAGTGGAGCCGATCTTCGTCGAGACCGCGGACGAGATGCCCGAGGCGATCTGGAACGTCGTTCAGCACGACGACGTGGTGCTGATAATGGGTGCCGGTTCTGTGGGGGGCGTGGCACCCGCGCTGGCGGCCGCGCCGGTTTCCGGAAATGAGACCGGCGAGGAGCCGATCGGAAAATCGGGAGCAGGCGGAAAAGCGCGTAAGGTTCCGTTGCCGGACCAGGCCGCGCAACATTAGATGGATATGTCCGATATGCAATTGTCCTGTGAGCTGGCGGATCTCCGCGGGGAGATGCGCATGAATCAGTCCATGAAAAAATATACATCCTGGCATGTAGGCGGAAGGGCGGAGCGCCTCTACCTGCCTGCCGATCTGGCTGATCTTGCACAGTTTCTGAGGGGTTTGCCCCGGAGCGAACCTGTCTATGTGATGGGGCTCGGCAGCAATCTGCTGGTGCGCGACGGCGGCGTAAAGGGGACAGTTGTGGTATTGCACGCGCGGCTCAACGATCTGCAGCAGCAGGATGCCGGCGGGAAGCTGATATATGCCGGGGCAGGCGTAGCCTGCGCCAAAGTGGCGCGGTTCGCCGCTCTGCACGGCCTCGCAGGGGCCGAGTTTCTGGCCGGCATTCCCGGCACCGTGGGCGGTGCGCTGGCAATGAACGCGGGCTGCTTCGGCGCCGAAACCTGGGAAATCGTGGAGCAGCTGCATACACTCGACCGGGAGGGCAGGCTGCAGAAGCGCTCACCGGGGGATTACGAAATCGGCTATCGGCATGTCGCGCTGAAGCCAGAAGTAGCAGGCGACCGGGAAAAGGCGGGTGAAGCGGAAGAGAAGCGAGCCGAAGAGTGGTTTGCAGGCGCATGGTTCAGATTGCCGCCGGGCGACAAGGCTCAGTCGCGCCGGAAGATCAAGGAGCTGCTTGCCAGGCGACTCGACAGTCAGCCGCTGGGTCTTCCCAATGCCGGTTCCGTTTTCCGCAACCCGCCCGGAGACTGGGCGGCGCGTCTGATTGAGGTTTGCGGACTGAAGGGCTTTCGTATTGGCGAGGCAATGATTTCATCCAGGCACGCAAATTTTATCGTCAATACCGGTGCGGCCAGCGCTGCCGATATCGAGGCGCTGATCGTGGCGGTACGGGATACCGTGAAAGAGCGGACCGGCATCGAACTGGAGCAGGAGGTGAGAATCATCGGTGAGGGCTGCGAATCGGCTGCTCTATGGCGGACTACGGCTGACGGATAGCAATGGTGATGAACAGCGTAAGCAGCCGGGAGCTGGGAAAAGTGGCCGTTCTTCTGGGAGGACGCTCGGCCGAGCGCGAGATCTCGCTCAGGAGCGGCCAGGCCGTACTGGAAGCGCTATGGAGGAAAAACGTCGACGCGCATCCGTTCGATCCGGCGGAACGGCACATGGAAGCGCTGCTGCACGAGGGGTTTTCCCGGGCTCATATCGCCTTGCACGGACGGTACGGCGAAGATGGAACGGTGCAGGGTGCGCTGGAGCTCATGGGTTTGCCCTATACGGGCAGCGGTGTCCTGGCAAGTGCGCTGGCCATGGACAAGTGGCGCACGAAATTGCTCTGGCAGGCTGCCGGAATCGATACGCCTCGCCATGTTCTGCTCGATGAGAGAAGCGACTTCAAGGGAGTGGCAAGAGACCTGGGGCTGCCACTGATCGTAAAGCCGTCACGGGAGGGATCGACCATCGGCCTCACCAAGGTCATGGATGCGGACGGCGTGGAGGCGGCCTGGCGGCTGGCGGTGCGGCACGACACCGCAGTGCTTGCGGAACAGTTCATCGATGGAACGGAACTGACCGTCGCGATACTCGGGGAAACGGCCCTTCCTCTCGTCCGCATCGAGACGGAGAGCGGCCTGTATGACTATGAGGCGAAATATTTATCAGCCAGCACGCGCTACTTTTGTCCCAGCGGTGTGCCTTCCACTCTGGAGGAGGCGATCCGCGAGCAGGCACTGCTGGCGCACAGGTTGCTTGGTTGCGAGGGGTGGGGACGCGTGGATCTGATACTGGATAGGACGGGCAGGTTCTATTTTCTTGAAACCAATACTTCACCCGGTATGACAGATCATAGCCTGGTGCCGATGGCTGCGAAAACCGCGGGCATCTCCTTTGATGACCTGGTGCTGCGGATATTGGAACTTGCCCATGTGGGATAACCATCAGACGCTGGATGCGCTTGCGAACCTGCTGTCCGGGCTGGCGGTACTTGCTGCGGTTTACCTCGTTTGCGAGTGGGCGATCAGGTTTCTGCCCGTGCTGCCGCTGACCGAGGTGAGAATCACGAGCGCCGGCAGCAGCGACCGCGGCCGGACCCTGAGTCACGTCACACGGGAGCAGGTCAGCGATGTGGTCAGCATTGAAATCGAAGGAAATTTCCTGACAGTCGACCTCGAATCGGTTCGGAGCGCATTCGAGAAACTGCCATGGGTGCGTGTCGCGAATGTCCGTCGAATCTGGCCCCAGACCCTGGAAGTGACGCTCGAGGAGCATGCCGCGCTCGCACGCTGGGGCGACAGCGCGCTGGTGAATACGCATGGCGAGCTGTTCGAGGCGGCATCGGATGAGAAGCTGCCGGTGTTTGAAGGTCCAGTGGACAGTTCGGGCGAGATTGCACGGTTTTATACCGTATCCAGCGAGCTGCTTCGTCCACTGGATCGGCGTGTCGACCGGGTAAATCTCTCCCCCCGCCGCGCATGGCGCATCCGGCTGGACAGCGGGACCGTACTGGAACTCGGTCGCGAGCAGATGGAAGCACGGCTTGAACGTTACATCCGCGTAATTGACCGAAGCGCCGGCCTGCTGGACCGGCAGCTGAATCATGTGGATTTGCGCTATCCCAGCGGCTTCGCCGTCCGGTAGCGGATGAAGCTTTCGCAAGGCGGGTGCAGGCGGAAGGGGTGGAGTCAGGAATGGAGCACCCGGTGGAATGAGAGCGGGTCGAGGAATGCGCT
>CAZYYR010000006.1:0-25945 GCA_964651465.1 uncultured Nitrosospira sp. | reverse complement strand
CTCACGCTTTTTCGCACAGCAACGCGGGTACGAAACAAGTGTTAACAGGCCCTAGATGCCGGGGATAGCCCTCATTTCCATTTTCTCCCATTCCATCGGAAATGGACTTGAACAGCCGCCATCCCGCAATATCGTTATGATCGGTGACGCCCTTCGTTATTCGACCAGCGTCCGATTCTCCATGCCATGTCACCCTGCTTCCTTGCAGCTCTTCACATCTTCCGTCACCGTTTTTCCATCCTTCAGCACGACTGTCTGCCGGATGGTCTTGCAATCCTGATCCGCTGTTGCTCCTACCACTTCGGCCTTGCCTTGCACGCCGCTGCCCGGATTGCTGAAGGTTTGCGGCTCTTCCGTATCGTAGGCCCGCTGTGAAGCTTCGGCCATTCGCCGCTGGTCGTCTTTCCCGAGATAGCCTCCCACGGTGGAGCCCACATAATAACCGGCCACACCGCCCGCGATCGCGCCCACTATACGACCCGCCGTGCCGCCGCCAAGGGAGCTGCCCAGGTAGCTCCCACCGATGGACCCGGCAACGCTGCCGAGCAGGCCTCCGAAACGCCGGGTTTCAGCCGATTGGCATGCCGGCAGAAGAATGATCAGCGACAGTATCAGCAGACGCCTGATCCACGCTGCAGGAATCGATGTGCTATTCATGATATCTCCTGGAAATGCTGGTGGGGATGGCCATTCATTTTGTCTGGATGGGGGCACGTGCAATGCTTGACGCGGATGACCAATGCGGGCGTGACAAATTGACGAGCCTGTTTGCTTAAGTTAAATTCGCTCGAATTCATTTGAATACGCGAGCTTGCGATGAAAACAAAACGGATCGTTCATCTGGCTGTGTTCCTGGCCGTGCTTCCGGCACTGTCGGGCTGCTGGTACGTAGTCGCTGGCGGTGCCGGCGCATATGGCGGCTACAAGATGAAAGAAAAAGGCTATACGCTGCAAAGTCCCATCGCCAGGGAGAAGAATGCCACGCAAACTGCCAAATGACCTTCCCGGATTTTCAGGAAACCTTTACAGGCAAACGGCATTTTTGCTCACGACCCGTCATTGCTGACGGACCTTCGTCCATTCTTCCGCCTGTCGCTGCGCTTCGGCGATCTGTACCGGCGTCATCAGTTTTTCCATCAGCGCGCGGTTCTCGCGGGCGTCTTCATATCCGCCTTCACCGGCTATACTGAACCATTTGTCGGCTTCGACATAGTCCTGCTGGACGCCGCTCCCTTTGTAATATAGCACTCCAAGGTTCGTTTGCGCGCCGGGATGGCCCTGCTCCGCCGCCTTGCGATACCAGGACAAGGCGAGCGCATGATCCTGGGGAACACCCTGGCCGTTGTCATACTTTACGCCCAGGCTGTATTGCGCGCGTGCGTAACCCTGCTCCGCCGCCTTACGGTACCAGGACAGGGCCTGCTGCTCGTCTTTTGCAACGCCGCGGCCGGTATCGTAGCGGACGCCGAGATTGAATTGCGCATCGGCATCGCCCTGCTCCGCTGCCTGCCGATACCAGGACACGGCCTCCCGATCATCCTGTATGACGCCTTTGCCAGTCGCATACATGACGCCCAGATTGAATTGCGCGGGAGCATATCCCTGCTCGGCAGCGGCGCGGTACGATGCTGCGGATTCGTAATCGTCCTGTGTCACACCCCGGCCCTTCGCATAGGCAACGCCAAGCTTGAATTGCGCCCGGGCGTTCCCCTGGTCGGCCGCCTTGCGATACCAGGCAGCCGCCTGCTTGTCATCCGCGGCTACCCCCTCGCCGGCTGCATACATGAGGCCCATGTTCAGCTGGGCATCCATGTTTCCCTGGTCGGCCGCCTTGCGGTACCAGGAAACGGCTTCCTGGTTGCTGCGTGGGACGCCACGCCCTTTGGCGTACAGGACGCCCAGTGCATACTGCGCATCGGCGTAGCCATGTTCCGCTGCCTTTCGGTACCATGAGGCCGCCTGCGTGTCGTCCTGTTCCACCCCCTGTCCCTTGAGGTACATGAACCCCAGAATGGCCTGGGCAGGAGCATGATCCTGTTCCGCCGCCTTGAGATACCAGGAGATGGCGTGCCCATAATCCGGCGCGACGCCCTGGCCCTTGGCATACATCACGCCCAGGTTGTACTGTGCCACCGCATAGCCTGTGTCGGCCGCCCGGAAGTACCAGAACATGGCCTGCTGATAGTCCTGCTCGACCCCCTGCCCCCTGAGATACATGAAGCCAAGCATGGACTGGGATGGTGCATCGCCTTGCTCCGCTGCCTTGCGATACCAGTTTGCCGCCTGTTCGTAATCCTGGGGAACGCCACGCCCCCTCGAATACAGCACGCCCAGATTGAACTGTGCATCCGGATTACCCGCTTCCGCGGCTTTTTTGTAGGACTGCACCGCCCGGACATAGTCCTTGCTCAGGACGAACTTCATTCCGTCCTCGAAATCTCCGGCCTGCGAATTCAGCGAAGCCAGCACCAATGCTGCTATTGCCCCGTACCCTCCATACCGCAGGGCAAGGGGTATCGCAAAACACCTCATCCATTTCACCATCATTTCACCATTGCCTTACCCCACGCACTTTCAGGCACCTGCCGGGAACCGCTGCAACGACGCAGATATCTCCCCGAGATCGTCATTCTATCGCGGAGCGCCCGCAAAATCGCGGTCAATAGCGGGCTATCCCGCTTTTCATCGTAGCGAAGCGGACCGAGAAAATGAAAAAACCTGTAAAAACCCGCGAAGAAAGGAGAGTTCAGCGCGCGCAGGCGCCAAGCTTCTCCCACGCAACCCCGCCCTCGTATTTCTTGCCATTCAGATTGGCGTATACCGTAGCGTTATCCGTTCTTTTCAGCGTCAGGACAAAAGAATAATCCGGGTGAACATCGCGGGTGATCGCGGGCGGGGGCTTGCGCGAGTGTATCTCCACCGGGTGCGCCTGCCTGATCACGGCATCCGGATTATCCGGAGAAGTGCGGGCATACAGGCCCGGCAACACGCCTGGCGGATAGGCATGAATTTCCGTCGTCTCGATCTCGGGGTATCTGCGCACCTCGTATTGCAGCGCGCGGACTATCCATCGGCCGTCGGATTGCAGCGCGTCGACAACACAGCGGGCCAGTGCGGCGTGGGTTCCCGAAAACTTCGAGCCCCGTGCCTCGGTTTCTTCCCGCAAGCCTATGCTCGCGCATGCTGTCACAAGACATGCAGCCAACAGAGCGATTAGAATGGAGGACTTTCCGATGCCGGTGCGCGGTCCTTCGCTTTTTATGCTCGTCATTGGAACAATTTCCGTCTTCTCATGGATAGGAATGGCTGCGGCTGCGACTCTGTCCCTACGGGTGGCGCAACCGGGGGATGGCGCAACCTAAACCTAGGCCAAAACACGCATCATGTAAAGTATCAGTGCTATCCCAACAGAGAAGTCACCCCATCCATGCGCATCTTTTCCAGGCAGCATAGCAGCCGCCGAATCCGTAACGTTCCTGCCGAAGATTCTTCCGATCATGCGGGCAGCGCGGAGATCCAGATCAGTGAACAGTATGGGGTGCGTTCACTCCATCTGGGCAGCAGCATGATACAGAGCGCAATGCGACTGAGCGCGCCCGACGCGCTGGAAGTAGTCTATATCCAGTGCATGATGGGATTTGCGCTGTTTCACCCGCGGCCTGAAACCGTGCTGATGATCGGCCTGGGGGGCGGTTCACTGGCAAAGTTCGTTCATCAGCGGCTCCCCCGGGTCAGGACCATCGCCATCGAGATCAATCCGCAGGTCGTTGCCGCGGCGCGCAATCATTTTTTCCTGCCGGCCGATGACGACCGCCTGCAGGTGGTGGTTGCGGAAGGGGGTGAGTATGTGGCCAGCCATGCCGGCAGCACCGATATCCTGATTGTGGATGGTTTTGAAGATGGCCGCCACGTGCCTTCGCTCATCAGCCAGGCGTTCTACGAATGTGCTCGCGGGGCATTGAAGCGCAAGGGCGTGCTGGTGGTCAATCTGCTCAGCCGTGACAGGAGGCTTCATGACCATCTCGACCGCATCGAGACCAGCTTCAACGGTCGCGTCGCCACCTTGATGGCCGAGCCGCACGGCAACCTGATCGTATTCGCATTCAGGGATAGTCCCGGGAAGAAAGTGTGGGAAGGCTTGCAGGAACGTGCGGGGGAACTCGAAGCCGAACTCGGCCTGCCGTTTACCCGATTCATCCAGAGATTGCATCCGCGCAAGCCGTTTTGAAGTACTTCACCTCACCCTTTGCCGGATGAGATGGTTTTCGGCCCGCGTCATCCCCGCGGACTTATCCATTAGCTAAAGGCCGGCCTGGTTGGGCACCAGAAGCAATGAGATGCAGCCAATCCGCAATTATGATAAAGTTTCAGGAGGTTGCGGGCAGTAAAGCAGTGAGGGGGTAAAATAGGAAAGGGAAGAAGCAGGAGAAACAGAGGTAAAGGAGAAAAAGGAATGAAACTGTACGAATCCGACCACACCAAATTCATGCGTGAATTGTTCGAGAAGAATCCGAAGCTGCCAGAGGCTCAAAGGGAGGCGCGCGCTATCTGGTGGGACAAGAAGATCGACCTGGAAGAACGCAGGCGTTTCAAGGAGTCGAGCGTGCCGCAGAAAGCCTACGTGTATTTCGGGAAGTAGCGAAACAGCGGCAGCTCATCGCCGCATCCATTGGTGCAGAGGGGGCAGAGGTTCCACTACTCCTCTTCCTGCCCTTCCCGCCCCGTTCTCCCGATTCTCGATCAATCATAACGCTTCGAATATGCCGGCCGCACCCATGCCGGTCCCGACGCACATGGTCACCATGCCATATTTCTGATGGCGCCTGCGCAGGCCATGCATCAGCGTCGCAGTCCGGATGGCACCGGTCGCACCCAGCGGGTGGCCCAGTGCAATGGCACCCCCCAGAGGATTCACCTTGTCGCGATCCAGCCCCAGTTCGTTGATCACAGCGACACTCTGGGCAGCGAACGCCTCGTTCAATTCTATCCAGCCGAGCTCGTCCTGCTTCAGGCCGACCTGTTCCAGCGCCTTCGGTATCGCCTTGACGGGACCGATGCCCATGATCTCGGGCGGCACGCCGGCCACCGCGTAGCCGAGAAAACGTCCCATGGGAGCGAGGCTGAAGCGCTTCAGCGCAGCTTCGCTGGCGAGGATCACCGCCGCAGCTCCATCGGACATCTGTGAGCTGTTGCCTGCCGTTACCGTGCCGTTGGCGGCAAAGACCGGTTTCAGTGCGGCCAGCACCTGCATGCTGGTGCCGGGCCGGGGACCTTCGTCGGTGTTTCGCACGGCCGATACGCTGCGAATCTCGTGCGATGCGAGGTCGGGGCGCTTTTCCTCCACCGTGTACGGGACGATTTCATCGTCGAACTCGCCCGTTTCGATTGCCCTGAGTGCCCGCGCGTGGCTCGTCACGGCAAATTCGTCCTGCGCTTCGCGGCTGATCTGCCACCGTTGCGCCACCTTTTCCCCGGTGATGCCCATGCCATAGGCGATGGCGACATTCTCGTCGCGCAGGAATATGGCGGGGTCCAGGGCCATCTTGTTGCCCGACATAGGAACCATGCTCATGCTCTCGGTCCCGGCAGCGATGATCACGTCTGCATGGCCGAGGCGGATGCGGTCGGCGGCGAGCGCGACCGTCTGCAATCCGGATGCGCAGAAGCGGTTCACGGTCATGCCTGGCACGCTGTTGGGCAGGCCCGCGAGCAGGAGCGCAATGCGGGCCACGTTCAATCCCTGTTCGGCCTCCGGCATGGCGCAACCGGCGATCACGTCCTCGATAGCCGCGGGGTCGAGTCCCTCGCATTGTCCCACCGCGCTCTTCAGCACGTGCGCGAGCATATCGTCGGGGCGCGCGGTCTTGAACATGCCGCGCGGCGCCTTGCCTATCGGTGTGCGCACCGCTGCGACGATATAGGCATCCTGAATCTGTCTGGCTGTCATGGTCGACTCCTCCCGCTAGTTCCTAAGGGGTTTTCCCGTTTTCAACATATGTTCGATGCGGGCCTGCGTTTTCTCCGTTGCCAGCAATTCGATGAAAGCTGTACGTTCCAGTTCCAGGAACCATTCCTCGTCTACCAGGCTGCCGGACGTCAGCTCTCCCCCGCACATGACGTGGGCGATTTTGCTGCCGATCAGGTAATCGTGCTCGGAGATGAACTCGCCCTCCCGCATATTGACGAGCATTCCCTTGACGTTGGCGATCCCGGCAGAGCCGGCCACCGGAATCTGGCGGGCCCTGAGCGGCGGACGGTAACCCGCCTCGGCCATCGCCAGCGCCTGGGCTTTGGCAATATGGAGCAACTCGAAGCGGTTCATCACGATCTGGTCGGCCTGCCGCAGGTAGCCGAACTCCCGTGCCTGCTCGGCGCTTTTGCCCAGTTGCGCAGTCGCCACGTTCTGTACGTAAGGCTTGAGCGAGGCGAAAAGATCGCCATTCCCGGTTTCCCGCGACGCCCTCAAGGCAAGTTCCTTGCATCCGCCACCGGCAGGCAGCAGCCCCACTCCGGCCTCCACCAGCCCGATGTAGCTTTCCAGCGTGGCTACCGTACGGTCGCAGTGCATTACGAATTCGCAGCCGCCCCCCAGGGCGAGCCCATCCACAGCCGCCACGGTGGGAATCATCGAATACCTGAGGTCCTGCGACGTCTGCTGAAACTGTGCGATCATCGCCTCCACTTCCGCCAGCTTTCCGGCCATCAGGGCATCGGCCAGGTTGAGGCTGCGTGCGGCCTTGAGCACCACGGACTGAGCGCTCTTCCGAAATTTCCTGGCCAGGCTGCTGAATGCCGAAGGTGGTGCGTCGCTTTTCATCCGCTCTGTCGCCTTTTGCAGGTTGGCACCCGCGGAAAATGGCGGCTCGGTTTGCCAGATCACCAGTGCGCGCCAGTTGCGCTCCGCTTCCTCGATGGCCTGCTGCATGCCATCCAGCACATCGCTGCCGATGGTGTGCATCTTGCTCTTGAAGCTGAGAATGGCAATACCGTCGTCGGCCGTGCCATCCTGGCCGGTTGTGCCCGCGGTATGCCACATACGTACAGCATCCGTTTCAAATATGGTTGTGCCATATTCAGGCTCCTCGCTCAGCAAGCGGTCCGGAAATGGCTGCCGCCTGTAAACGGGGAGTGTCGAACGCGACCTGAAGCTGTTCGTGACGGGCGCATAGGAACCCTGCCTTCTATGAACGCCCTGTATTCCGGTGTTGACCGCCGGGTTTGTGCTTTGTCCCAGTTCGTGCACCCACTCGGGCAGGAGCACCGCGCTCATGCTTTTACCCGCGGCAATATCTTCATCCATCCACCCCGCTATCTCGCTCCATCCTGCTGCCTGCCAGATCTCGAACGGGCCCTGGTTCCAGCCGAAGCCCCAGCGCATCGCCAGATCGAGGTCGCGTGCGTTATCGGCTATTTCCTCGAGATGGACTGCGCAATAATGAAAGACATCCCGGAAAATCGACCACAGGAACTGCGCCTGAGGGTGGGGGTGTGCGCGCAGCGTGGATAATTTATGTGCGGGATTCTTGCGTTTGAGCAATTCCTCGATGTCATCATTGACCGTGCCTTCGGAGAGAATGTACCCATTCCTGGCGAGATCCAGCACATGAATGTCCTTGCCTTTTTTCTGGTATATCCCGCGTCGGGTTTTCTGGCCGAGCGCGCCTTGTCCTATCAGGCCCTGCATCCAGCCCGGCACCACGTAGTAGCGATGCCAGGGATCATCCGGCAATGTATCGCGCATGGTTTCGATCACGTGCGCAAGAATGTCCAGCCCGACCACGTCGGCGGTACGGAAAGTCGCACTTTTCGGGCGCCCGATGAGGGTGCCGGTAAGCGCGTCCACCACGTCGAACCCGAGTCCGAATTCGTGGGCGTGGTGCATGGTGGCGAGCAGGGAAAACACGCCCACGCGATTGGCGATGAAATTGGGTGTATCTTTGGCGCGAATGACGCCTTTGCCTAGATAGGTGACCAGGAATGCTTCCAGGTCGTCGAGCATTGCGGGATCGCTTTCCGTGCAGGCGATCAGCTCCGCCAGATGCATGTAGCGCGGCGGGTTGAAAAAATGGATACCGCAGAAGCGGTGACGCAGGTTTTCCGGAAACGCCTGCGCCAGCCGGTTGATGGAAAGGCCCGACGTATTGCTGGCAAACAGGGTGTGATCGCCGAGATACGGCGCCACTTTTCCGTACAGTTCCGCTTTCCACTCCATGCGCTCCGCGATGGCTTCGATCACGATATCGCACTCCCCGAGCAGGTCGAGGTTCTGTTCATAATTTGCGGGCTGGATGGAAGCAGATTTTGACGGTGCCGACAGGGGGGCAGGCTCCAGTTTGTTCAGATTCCCGATCGCTTGAACGACGCTGGCATTTGGATTTTCCTGCCCGGCGGGAAGCTCGAAAAGCCATGTCTCGATTCCCGCATTGATCAGATGGGCTGCGATCTGGGCACCCATGACACCTGCTCCCAGGACAGCGGCCTTGCGCACAGTGAATTTATGATGATTCAATTTCGTCTCCCTCATTCCCTTGGAACGACGCGCGATTTGCGGTTCTCGTCCACCGCCACATAAGTCAGCACCGCTTCGGTGACCTTGCAGCAGGATTCCTCGTTTCCCTGACGCAAGCCCCGCTGCGCATAAACCGCCACATCGACGGTGATGGATGTTCGACCGATCCTGACGATTTCCGCATAAAAGCTTACGACATCCCCGACAAATACCGGCTGCTTGAACACGAAAGAGTTGACTGCTACCGTGACGACTCGCCCTCGGGCCTGGCGGATCGCGGGGAGGCTGCCGGCAATGTCCACTTGTGCCATGATCCAGCCACCGAACACATCCCCGGCATGGTTGGTATCGTTGGGCATGGGCACCAGGCGCAGCACCGGTTCCATTCCTTCGGGCAGTGAAGATTGAATTTCTGCGTCAGTGTCGTTCACGTTCATGTTTGCTGACTCGCAATTTCCTCGATAAGTGAAGCATAGCCGCCGTCGCGCCAGCGGAGATTTGTTCAGCGTTTCCCTGGAACGTCAACGCTTCTCGTACAGTCTGTTCACCTCCGCTTCATAGCGGTTCAGCACCTGTGTTCGCCGCAGCTTCAGCGTGGGCGTCAGCATATGATTCTCGACCGTCCATGGCTCTTCCGCCAGGGCAATGCGATATATCTTCGCGTAACCAGGGAATTCCGTTATCTGCCGGGCGATGCGTTCAAGCAGGATCTCCTCGAATTGCCGGTCATGGATCAGGCGGCGCCAGTCACGGCCAAGGCCATACTGGCTGGCCAGTTCTTCCCAACGGGCGCTGTTCAGGACAGCCAGCACAACCAGGTATGAGCGGTTCTCACCCGCAACCATCACCTGCTCGAACAGCGGATCGCGCAGAATGGCCGCTTCCATGTTCGCAGGCGGAATCTTTTCCCCGGTCGACATGACGATGATTTCTTTCAGTCGTCCGGTGATGGTGATATGCCCTGTCTCATCGATGCGGGCGACATCCCCCGAATTGAGCCAGCCATCCGAGGTCATGATCGCCCGCGTGGCTTCTTCGTTGTTCCAGTAGCCGAGCATCACGTTGGGGCCCCGAATCAGCAGGGCCTGCTGCTCGCCGAGCTTTACTTCGACACCGGGAATCGGCCGGCCCACGCTGGAGGGGACATTATCCGCCAGCGTATTGCACGATACCACAGGACTGCTTTCCGTCATGCCGTAGCCTTGCAGGATAGGCAGTCCCAACCCGATGAATACCCGGGATACTTCACTGGGCAGCGGGGCGCCTCCACTCATCGCTCCCCATAGTTTCCCCCCCAGTTTGTGCATGACCTTTCTTGCCACGAGTATTTCCAGCAGCGGCCACAGGAGGTGGGAGAAACGCCTGGGGCCACGTCCTTGCTGATGCTCGAAGCGGCTGTAGCCGACCTCCACGGCCAGTTGAAACAATTTCCTGCTCAACGCCGGCCCTTCAGCAAGCCGGGTCCGGATGGCGCCATAAACCCGTTCGTAAATGCGCGGCACAGAGATCAGAACGGTGGGCCGAATGAACAGGAGATCCTCCTGCAACTGTTGGATCGAGCGGGCATACGCGACGGTCGCGCCACGCATTATGGGGACATAGTATCCGACAGTGCGCTCGAAAGTATGCGACAGCGGCAGAAACGACAGCAGCAGATCGTCCGCGCCGATGGGCACCACATGCAGGCAGCTGCGGGCATTGGTCAGTATGTTGTAATGGCTGAGCATCACGCCTTTTGGCCGGCCGGAGGTGCCCGAAGTATAGATAATGGTGGCAAGCCGATGCGGATCGCGATCGGGATGCCGGGTTGCGTCTTCCTTTGTCGTTTCATCCGGGATCTGTTCCCCCTCATCGTCCAGCCAGTCATGCAGGGACTGGACGAAGCCATCGGTTTTCTCGGGGATACCCTGAATAGTGATGACCCGCACCAGGTCCGAGGTCAGCTTCCGGACATTCCCGAACGCTTCCCACTGGGGCAGGTCTTCCACCAGCAGTATCCTTGCGCCGGCGTCTTGCAGCACATAGGCCGCGTTCTCGGGCCGATCGGCGGTATAGAGCGGGATCACCACGAGACCCAGCCGCATCGCTGCCTGCTCATACATCACCCACTCCGGGCAGTTCCTCAACATGACCGCCACACGGTCTCCCGGAGCCAGATTTTCCCTGCGAAGCGCAATTTCCCAATGCGCGATGCGTTCGTCCATCTGCGCCCAGGTGAGGTCGCGCCACTTGCCGCTGGAGCGATCATAATCGCGGTAGGCTACCGAGGCGGGCGAGCGGCGCACGCGCTCGCGGAACAGGCCATCCAGCGTGCCGGCGTCTTCCACCGCGATAATGCCGGTTGGATCAGGTTGACTGATCTGCATGGCCTCCATCCATATCGTTTTTTTCCAATCCGGCGGGGGCGTGCGCACCCGGGAGGGAGGGGCCGATGATCGTGCTATTCATGCATCATGCATTATCGGGGCCGGCATGTGCCGGCGTGGTTTCCGGTGTCTCCGCCGATGTGCTGTCGAAATCCGGGGGGAAGTCATCGACCATGATGACCTGGCGGCGAAGTGATTTCATCTTTCCCAGCAGTTCGGATTCGCTGGGCGTGATGATCCGCTGCTTGAGGGCTGCGTCGATCAGTTCGTCCTCCCGAGCGGGAATCTGGCCCGATTTAACCGCTGCGCGCAGCCTGGCCTCCACTGCATCGCAGGCGACTGCGCACTGCAGCGCCTGTTCCAGCGCGGCAAGCGGCTCATCGGCGGAAGCAGGCAGGTACATGCCTGACGTCAGGCGGTCGCGCGATTCCCCCGGCGCGAGCATCAGCCGGGCGACCTTGTGCGCCAGCTCATCGGAAGGTGGAGAAAGCGGCTTGCCCCAGGGAAACAGGATAAACCGCAGGAACGGGCCCAGGAAGCGGCCCGGAAAATTGTCCAGCACGCCGTAGAATGCCTCCTGCACGCGATAGAGCGCATCCTGCATCGACCAGTGCACCAGCGGCAGGTCGGCGGCAGGGCGGCGGTCGTCCTTGAAGCGTTTCAGTACGGCGGAACATAGATAGAGCAGGCTGAGAATATCCCCGAGACGGGCTGACAGCCTTTCCTTGCGCTTCATCGCTCCGCCGAACGTCAGGAGGGAGACGTCCGCCAGGAAAGCGAATGCTGCGCAGAATCGCGTCAGCTGGCTGCAATAATGTTGCGTCTCGGGCCCGGCGCTGCCGGGAGCGGCGGCGAAGGAAGCGCCGGTAATCCCGTGCAGAAAAGCGCGCCCGGCGTTTCCCAGGGTAAATGCAATGTGCCCGACCAACGCCTTGTCGAATTGTACGGAGGCGCGCCCGGCCTCGTTATCGCTGGCTGCCTGGATTTCGCTGCGCAGGTACGGATGACAGCGTATCGCCCCCTGGCCGAAAATGATCATGCTGCGCGTCAGGATATTGGCGCCTTCCACTGTGATACTGACTGGAATATGCTGATAACTGCGCCCCAGGTAGTTGCTCGGCCCGAGACAGATGCCCTTGCCCCCGTGTATGTCCATTGCGTCGTTGATCGCTTCGCGTCCGCGTTCGGTCAGGTGATATTTCACGATGGCCGAGATGACCGATGGCTTTTCGCCCAGGTCCACTGCTCCCGCCGTCATCATCCGCGCTGCGTCCATCATGTACGTATTGCCGCCGATACGCGCCAGCGCTTCCTCCACGCCCTCGAAGCGGCCGATCGGCATGTTGAACTGCACCCGCACCCCTGCATATGCTCCGCTGGTGCGTGCCGCCAGCTTGGCGCCGCCGGTACTGGTTGCGGGCAGCGATATCGAGCGGCCCACGGCCAGGCAATTCATCAGCATGCGCCAGCCGCGCCCCACGCCTTCGAGTCCGCCGATCACCCATTCCAGCGGAATAAAGACATCTTTTCCCGAATTGGGCCCATTCTGGAACGCCGCATCGAGCGGAAAATGACGGCGGCCTATATTGACGCCCGGCGTATCTGTAGGGATCAACGCCAGCGTGATGCCGAGATCCTTCTGGTCGCCCAGCAATCCGTCCGGATCGTATAGCTTGAACGCAAGCCCAAGAAGCGTTGCGATCGGACCCAGCGTGATATAGCGTTTCTCCCAGGTGACCCGCATGCCCAGCACGTTCGTGTCGCCATTGAATTCACCATGACAGACGATGCCGAAATCCGGGATGGCGCCCGCATCCGAACCCGCTTCCGGACCCGTCAGCGCGAAACAGGGCACTTCCAGCCCCTTCGCCAGGCGCGGCAGATAATGGGTTTTCTGCTCTTCCGTACCATATTTCAGCAGCAGTTCCGCAGGGCCCAGGGAGTTCGGCACCATGACCGAAACGGCCGCCGTCCCGCTGCGCGAGCCGATCTTCATGACGACTTCGGAATGCGCCAGCGCGGAAAATTCGTGGCCGCCATACCGTTTCGGGATGATCATGCCGAAGAAGCCGTTATCCTTGATGAACTGCCAGACCTGCGGAGGCAGATCGTGCAGTTCGCGCGTGATATGCCATTCGTCCAGCATCGCGCACAATTCTTCCACCGGCCCGGCAAGGAAGACTTTTTCCTCCGTGCTGAGCTTCGGCTTCGGGTATGCCAGCAGCTTGTTCCAGTCAGGCCGGCCGCTGAACAGATCACCGTCCCACCAGACCGTGCCGGCGTCTAGGGCTTCCTGTTCGGTTTGTGAAATCCGCGGAAGGATTTTCCGGAAAACCTTCAGCAGATGGTTCGAAATGAGCGTGCGGCGCACCGGAGGAACGAAAAAAACGGCTCCGGCAGCCAGAATCAGCAGTATGACCAGGGAGGAATTCAAAGTGGATTTCCCGGATGTGTTTGATGAGAAGCGATCACGCGCGTGGACGGAATCCTGGACTTTCAGCCATCTGCTGCCGGTGCGCCGCTACGCACACCCATCTTGTCGTCGACCTTCTTGACGCCTTCCACCATCCAGGTGAGCATGTTGACACGGTCCAGCTGGGTCTGATTGTCCGCAAAACCGCTGAGCATGACCGTGCCGCCGTGCGCCTCCACCCTGATATCCAGATGCCTGACCTCGGGATCGGCCTTTAGCGCTGCCGTGACCGCGCTGTTGAGTGTGCTGTCATCTACTTCCTCTTTGGGCGGGGGAGTCTTCCAGGATTCATGTTCCTTTTGTTCTTGTCCGCAGCCTGCGATGGACAGGCCGCCGCCGACAGCTATGGTCAGGACAAGCAATCTGAGTCTACCAATCATTTTATTTTCCTTGGATTAGAAGTGGACTAATGATGAAATCGAGTCGAGTGGCATCTCCGCAATCATGTATTCAGCGTAGTCTTTCCGAATTGTCAGCAGCTGCATCGCGGGTCAAGCCGAATGTCCGCCCCCGAACCGCCGGGATTCCTCCGATTTTATCAGGTCAGTTCTCGAAAAAGTGTTTTCGCCTGCCTGCAGCGCCCCTTCGGCCCGATGAGCCAGGTAATCGCATACCTGTTCCCCCAGGTTCGCATCCAGGCAGTCGAACTCGCACAGCTCCTTCATCGAGCGCAGCCAGGTAAGCTGCCGTTTTGCCAGTTGTCGTGTGGCAGCCACCGCCGTTTCCCGCATTTCCTTCCATGCGATTCCGTTTTCCAGATGCATCCATCCCTGCCGGTAGCCTACGCAGCGCATCGAAGGACTTTCACCGCTCACAGGGAATTTATCACGTATTGCGCGGATTTCATCAACCAATCCGAGCCTGAGCATCTCGTCGAATCGCTGCGCGATGCGATGATGCAATGATTCTCGGATTCCCGGCACCAGGGCGATCCTGATGACATCGTAAGGGAGCCCGCCGCACCGGGGCCTGCACAGAATTTGCGACATGGGTTCGCCCATGAGATGGCATACTTCCAGGGCGCGTTGGATGCGCTGGCTGTCCGTCGGCTTGATGCGCGCGGCACTGACGGGGTCGAGCTGCAGCAGCGCCTCATGCATCGCCGGCCAGCCTCTCTTTACAGCCTCCGCTTCAATCGTTTCGCGCATGCTGGGGTTTGCGGGAGGGAGTTCCGAAAGGCCGTCCTGGAGGGCCTTGAAATAGAGCATGGTGCCGCCCGCCAGCAGGGGAATATTGCCCCGTCCCGCGATCTCCCGCATGGCGGTCAGCGCATCGTAGCGAAATTGTGCGGCGGAATAGCGTTCGTGCGGATCGATCAGGTCGATGAGATGATGCGGCACGGCATTCCTGGCTTCCGGCCCTGGTTTGGCGGTGCCGATATCCATATGCCGGTAAACCTGGGCCGAATCCACGCTGACGATTTCCACCGGCCAGCGACGGGCGATTTCCAGCGCAACGCCGCTTTTTCCGCTGGCGGTGGGCCCCATCAGAAAGATTGCGTACGGACGAGCGGCGATGTCGGCATCCTTTATGCTGGATCGGCAGGTGGCGTGCATGTCCGCCGGGCGGCCTCTTCCGATGCCGTTTCCTTTCCCGGTTTTCAGCAAGCTTCGGATCGGATCGAGCGAGGAAGAAACGAAAGCATTGTAGAAAGTCATTAAACGTCATATTCGATTGAATGGCAAGCGTGTCTGTTTTCCGTTAGAATTTGCCATCCTTGTTACGTCATCCGTTCGGTGACGCCGTTTTTGTCCGAAAGTCCTGCCATTCGATTCCATGATTCTCGTCCTAAACCCCGATACTCAGCCTGACAGCGCCGAGTACAAACAACTATTGACGTATCTCGCCAACCTGCCCGGCATTTCCACGCGCGTGCACAGCGAAGTCGGTACGGAGCAAAAGCTTACCGAAGTCTATCTGATTGGAAACACCAAGGCCCTGCTGGTCGAGGATATGCAGAATCTGCCCTGCGTGGAGCAGGTTGTACGCATATCCGAGGAGTATCGCGTTCTCGGACGGCACAAGGATGATCGCCGATCGACCCACTTCGATTACAACGGTGTTCGCTTTGGTCAGGATACGCTGAATATTTTCGCCGGACTATGCGCGGTGGATACCCTGGAGCATGTCGAGCTGATGATGCAGGCATTGCGGGACAATGGACAGGTATGTACCCGCATGGGCGCGTACAAGCCGCGCACCAGCCCCTATTCCTTCCAGGGGCATGGCAAGGCCTGCCTCCCCTATGTATTCGAACTGGCCGGGAAATACGGGATCAAGGTGATCGCCATGGAGATCACCCATGAATCCCATCTCGAAGAAATATGCGACGCGCTTTACAGGACAGGCAACGCCACGGGTGTCATGCTGCAGATCGGTACGCGCAATACGCAAAATTTCGAGCTGCTGAAAATTGTCGGCCGCCAGCAGGACTTTCCCGTCCTGCTCAAGAGAGGATTCGGCATCACCCTGGACGAGTCGCTCAACGCAGCGGAATACCTGGCTTCCGAAGGCAATCGAAAAGTCGTCTTCGGTCTGCGGGGCATGAAAACCAACATGGCGGACCCTCATCGCAATTTCGTGGATTTCGCCCATGTACCCGTGGTCAAGCGTCTTACACGCATGCCTGTCTGCATCGATCCATCCCATTCCGTCGGTCTGCGGGCCGCTTCATCGGACGGCATACTCGATATCATGCATGCAACGGCTCAGGGAATAGTCGCGGGCGCCAACATGGTACTGGTAGATTTTCATCCCGTACCGGGCAAGGCACTTGTGGATGGGCCGCAGGCGCTGCTGATGAAAGAGCTTCCGTTTTTTCTGGAAGATGTCCGCATTGCAAGGGATGCTTACGAACGTCGCGTCGCATTGGCCGCGCGCTACCAGGAGGATGCCTGATCCATCGTCTTCATCTGCTGCTCCCGCAATATCCGCTCCCTCCACTCTTTACTTTTTCTTCTTCCTTTTCTTCCTGGAGCGGGCCATGCCTCGCAACGTCTCCGGAAGCAGGACTTGCGGCAGTTTTTGCTGTCATTCGTTTTAGCGGGTTCGGCGGCAATTCTTACCATTCGCGTCGATGCTGTCGTGGCGGCGTCGGCTGCGGCATGCTCGTCCATTTCATCATCTGCTTCCTCCGTCCGCCTGGCCGATGATCGCGGGCTCGACGTCTGCCTGGATCATCCCGCTCGTCGCATTGTGTCGCTTTCGCCGAATATCACGGAACTGGTGTTCGCAGCCGGCGCCGGCGACAGGCTGGTAGGCGTCAGCCGCTACAGCGATTATCCGGATTCCGCGCGATCCCTCCCGGATATCGGAGACGCATCCAGCGTCGATGTGGAAAGAATCGTCGCGCTGCGTCCCGATCTCGTGGTTGTCTGGCGAAGTGGCACTGCTCAGTCCGATATCGAAAAACTGGAGAGGCTGGGCCTGCTGGTTTTCGTGACCGAACCCCTCATGCTGGGCGATATTTCCCGATTGCTGCGGGCTGTGGGCGTGCTCGCGGGAACCAGTTTGCAGGCGGAACAGGCCGCGCGCACCTATGAGGGCGCGTTACAGCAAATCAAGCGCAGATACGCAAACCGGCGTAAAATACGGGTTGTTCATTTGATCTGGCATCAACCGCTGATGACGGTGAACGGCAATCATATCGTCAGCGATATCATCGGGTTGTGCGGCGGGATCAACGTATTCGCATCCGTGCCGTCGTTGACGCCGGTGATATCCGAGGAAGACCTGCTGCGTACCGATCCTCAGGCCATCCTCAGCAGTGCGGTGCCTGGAGGCGCCGAGATCGGGACCGCGGCGTTTCTGCGCCGGATTCCGCAGGTCAGCGCCGTCAGGAACAACCATTTATTCTTTATACATCCGGATCTGATCCTTCGCCAGACTACTCGCCTTTTGCAAGGGGCAAAGCTGTTTTGTGACCGACTTGAGCGTGTCCGTTCGGATCAGGAGTGGAAGCGTCCTGACCGGCACTGATTGCCGATGGGGCGGGTTCGAAAACGAAATTCAAGAACTTCTCTTGAGGAAATATATCAATGCTCTAGAATAGCGATCCGTGACCGTTGCGCGAATATCGGCGCATTTGCTTATCATTACGATGTGCTGCGCTGCAACCCCGGTTCAGTACGAACAGTACTACGGTACCATGGTACTACGAGGGGGCGTCAGGGCGTATCAGGGCCTGCATGGGAATTTTTATGGAGAACTGCCAATGATGAAGGTATTGCTTGCGAATCCCCGTGGGTTCTGTGCTGGAGTGGATCGCGCAATTGAAATTGTGGAGCGGGCACTGAGCATGCATGGGGCACCCATTTATGTGCGCCACGAGGTGGTGCACAACCGTTTCGTGGTGGAGAACCTCGAAAAAAAGGGCGCGGTCTTCGTCGAGAATCTAGATGAGGTCCCCCCCGGCAGCATCCTGATCTTCAGCGCCCATGGCGTTTCCCACGAGGTGCGGCGAGAAGCCGAGGCGCAGCAGTTCAAGGTTTTCGATGCCACCTGCCCGCTGGTAACGAAGGTTCATATCGAAGTGGCAAAGATGCGGGCACAGGGAAGGGAAATCATCATGATCGGCCATGCCGGTCACCCGGAAGTCGAGGGAACCATGGGCCAGGCTGAAGGAGATGGTCCTTGCATGTATCTGGTGGAAACCGAAGAGGATGTCGAGAACCTGCAGGTCCAGAATCCGGGGCACCTCGCTTATGTCACGCAGACCACCCTGTCGGTGGACGATGCGTCGCGCGTGATAAAGGCTTTGAAGAAACGCTTCCCCAAGATTACCGGGCCCAAAAAGGACGATATCTGCTATGCAACGCAGAACCGCCAGGATGCAGTGAAAATGATGGTCAAACAGTGCGATCTGGTCATCGTGGTCGGCTCGCCCAACAGTTCCAACTCCAATCGCCTGTGCGAAGTCGCAAGAAACGCAGGGGTGGATGCCTATATGATAGATCGCGCCGAACAGTTGCAGGAAGTCTGGCTGAATGGAAGGGAGCGGATCGGCATCACCGCCGGCGCTTCCGCTCCCGAGGTTCTGGTGCAGGAGGTGATTTCAAGGCTCAGGCAGATTGCGGGGGGGCAGTCTGAAAGGGAAGTGGTGGTGGAGGAGTTGAGCGGCGTGGTCGAGTCGGTCGTATTTCCGTTGCCGAAAAATTGATCGGGTGGTTCCGACAATGAGCCCACGAAGCAATCTCCATTCAAGGCGCTGAATGGAAGGACCTTTCCCTGCTTACTTTTTTCTCGGTATCTGCCTTGCCAACCCAGTCGGCGGATAAAAGCCCGCGTATTCGTTTCGCCTGTGGCCGCACCTTTGCTCCGCCCGACTGGGTGTCATTCCGTGCGTTATCCGCATGTCAGGCGGGGTTATTCCCGATTTGATATAATCCCGAGACCCGGGCAAGGTTTTCCGGGTCCGGCATGCTTCGGTCGTCCTCAGGCTGGTGTGTGGTTTTGCTTCGGGATTTGCCCTGTCCTTCTTATCTCTGTACCTGAGTCGGAAAACAGAGCTGAAGACCCAAGCAATAAGAACACCATGATGGCAGTTGCCGGAACGTGGCGGCCTCTGTTCCGTATCAGGAATTGACCGATTGCTTGAACACCTCTCCCCAACCAGCCCTGTAATACCCATGCAACACGTATTGGAAAAAGCCAGAAAGATACGCATCGTCATTTTTGACGTGGACGGCGTCCTTACCGATGGAAGCCTTTACCTCACCGATGGTGGCGAGGAGATCAAGGCATTCAACAGTCATGATGGCCACGGTCTCAAAATGCTCAAGTCGACGGGAGTAAAAATTGCGCTCATAACGGGCAGGCAATCGCGTTGCGTGGATTTGAAGGCGAAAGACTGGGGGGTGACGCTCGTCCATCAGGGGGCTAAAAACAAGCTTCCGGTGTTCGAAGCGTTGCTCAAGGAACAGGAACTGGATGCTTCCGCCTGTGCATACGTGGGCGACGATCTGATCGACCTGCCGGTCATACTGCGTTGTGGCCTGGCCATCACGGTGCCTGCCGCCCCGGCCCTGGTGAAGAAGCATGCCCATTATGTCACCCGACTGGAGGGGGGGCGCGGCGCGGCGCGCGAGATCTGTGAAATGGTCATGCATGCACAGGATACGCTGGATGCCCATCTGGCGACGTATCTCAAATGAACGATCGCCTTGTTTCGGGATTGTCGCTCTCTTTTCTTGCTGTGCTGGCCGCGTTGCTGTTGTGGCTGAACCAGTCGGCACGCCTGCCTTCTTCCAACCAGGACAATCCAATCGGCCGCACCTCGGATTATATCGTGGAAAACTTTTCGGCCATCCGCATTGGGGACGATGGGACCGCGCGCAAGATGCTGCTCGGGAAAAAAATGATTCACTATCCCGATGACGATTCCATGGATATGGAGCAGCCGCGCCTGATCGATACCGCACGCGGCAAACCGCCCGTTCAGCTCACTGCGGAGCATGCAAGGATGTCCAGCAATGGGGAAGATATCTATCTGAGCGGTAATGTAACGGTCACGCGAAACGCAGGCAAGGGACGCGGCGAGACAACCATGACGACCAGCCTGCTGCATCTCCGGCCCGACGACGATATTGCAAGAACGGACAAGCCTGTGGTCATTACGGAAACTCACGCCGTCATCAAGGCGGTGGGCATGGAAATGAACAACCGAACCGGCGCCACGCAATTGTTGTCCCAGGTACGAGTCGTCCATGACAAGAGTCGCTAGATTTTCCTCGCATCCATGATAGCGAAGACCTTGGTGACCGGATCGCCGTTTCCCGGGGAAGCGCGGCTTCAGCGCGTTTTTTTCCTGCGCTTCCGCATGCTTTTCGCGGCGCTCATGGCCGCGATGTTTTCTGTGCCTGCCCAGGCCGAGCGGGCCGACAGCGATAAACCGGTGCACCTGGAGGCCGACCGCGCCACGGTACAGGACGCCAACAAGCTTGCAACGTTTACCGGCAACGTCGTGCTCACCCAGGGGACGCTGGTCATACGCGCCGACAAGATGACGGTGAAGGAAGATGTCAACGGGTTCCAGTATGCCATCGCCTACGGCAACCTCGCCAGTTTCCGGCAGAAGCGCGACGGCAAGGATGAGTACATCGAAGGCTGGAGCGAGCGGATGGAATACGACGGCAAGGCCGATAAAGTCCAGCTTTTCAAGAAAGCAAGGTTGAGGCGTGGAAAAGATGAGGTTCACGGGGATTACATCTCCTACGATGCGACCAACGAATTCTTCCAGGTAAACGGCGAGGCCGGGACGGCCACCCAAAGCCATGAAGGGGGCCGCGTGAGAGCGGTTATCCAGCCGAAGAAGAAAGAGCCGAAACCGGATGCGGATAGCCCATGAACCGGGCTTCGTCCCGCCTGTCATGAGATGAGCGAGTTCAAGGCCAGTAACCTGAAAAAGCGCTACAAGTCGCGGACGGTGGTGCAGGATGTTTCCCTTTCCGTGGCAAGCGGCGAAGTGGTCGGCCTGCTGGGGCCAAACGGAGCGGGCAAGACCACCTGCTTCTACATGATGGTGGGACTGGTGCCGGTGGATGGCGGCAGCATATTTCTGGATGGACGCGATCTGAGCCAGATGCCGATGCATTTGCGCGCACGCCTGGGTTTAAGTTACCTGCCCCAGGAGGCTTCAATTTTCAGGCGCCTTTCAGTGGCTGACAATATTCTCGCGGTACTGGAGCTGAAGGATTACTCCCCCGACGAGATGCAGCGGCATCTGGACGATCTCCTGCACGACCTGCATATCAGCCACATACGCACGAGCCAGGCGATCAGCTTATCCGGTGGCGAGCGGCGCCGTGTCGAAATTGCCCGCGCGCTGGCGACGCAGCCTCGTTTTATCCTGCTGGACGAGCCATTTGCAGGTGTGGATCCGATTGCCGTACTGGATATACAGAAGATCATCCAGTTCCTGAAGGAGCGTGATATCGGGGTGCTCATTACCGATCATAACGTTCGGGAAACCCTCGGCATATGCGACCGCGCCTATATCATCAGCGAGGGCAATGTGCTTGCGAGCGGTAGTCCCGATGAAATCATTTATAATGAAAGCGTGAGAAAAGTGTACCTGGGAGAACACTTCCGGCTGTGAAGACGAGCATTCCAGTTCAGCCAACGCCTTATTTCCGCGGTTTTTTCTCCATATGAAGCCCACCCTCCAGTTCAAGCTGACGCAGCATTTGACGCTGACGCCGCAGTTGCAGCAGTCGATACGACTGCTGCAACTGTCGACGGTTGAGCTGAACCAGGAAATAGACCGCATCATTCAGGAAAATCCCCTGCTGGAAATCGACGACAATATCGGTAATGACGACCTCGATTATCGAAATGCGCTGGCGGATGGCCGGGTGGCATCGACATCGGATCTGGCCGAAACCAGCGATGGCGGAGCCACGCTTCTTGCCGGCGAGGGCAGTCCTGAAGCAAAGGTCATGATCGATGAATCGGACTGGTTCTCCGATGACAGCGGGATGCGCCCCGCGCGCGACGACGACGATGAGCGTGATTTTCCGCAGCAGGCGGCTGAACCGCCCAGCCTGCGCCAGCATCTCAACATGCAGCTCAGCCTCAGCCAGATTCCCGAGCGCGACAGGCTCATTGCTGGCCTGCTGATAGACAGCCTGGATGACGACGGTTACCTGACCCAGGACCTGGAAGAACTCGCTGCGCTGCTGCCACCCGAACTTGGCATCACAATCGATGATCTGCGCGTCGCCCTGGGGCATCTGCAGCATCTCGACCCTCCAGGAGTGGGGGCGCGCGATCTGAAGGAATGTCTTATCATGCAGTTGCATGTCCAGCCGGACGATACTCCTTTTCGGAAAGAGGCGCTGGACCTGGTGAACAATCATCTGGGGAGCCTGGCATCCCGCGATTTCTGCACCATAAAGAAATTGATGCAGTGCGATGACGAGTGCCTGCGATCCGTGCAGCAGATGATCACGCGCCTCAACCCCAGGCCGGGAACGTCATTCAGTTCGGCGGTGGCGCGTTACATCATACCGGATGTGATCGTGACAAAGATGGGCGGTTCCTGGGTAGCGCACCTCAACCCGGAGGCCATGCCCCGCCTCAAGGTCAACCGGCTCTATGCCGACATCCTGAAACGCTGCCATGATGAATCCTCCCGGCGGCTGATCGGTCGGCTGCACGAGGCCAGGTGGCTCATCAAGAACGTGCATCAGCGGTTCAATACCATCCTCAATGTATCGGCGGCCATCGTCGAGCGTCAGCAACAGTTTTTCGAGCATGGGGCGGTTGCCATGCGTCCGATGGTGCTGCGCGAGATCGCCGATACACTCGAATTGCACGAATCCACCATTTCGCGGGTGACGACGCAGAAATTCATGCGGACGCCACGCGGCATATTCGAGCTGAAGTACTTTTTTGGCAGCCACGTGGCGACCGACACCGGCGGCGCCTGCTCTGCCACGGCGATCCGGGCCTTGATAAGACAAATGATCGATGCGGAAAATGTGAAGAAACCGCTGAGCGATGGCCGGATCTCTGAGATTCTGGGTCAGCAGGGCATCGTGGTTGCACGCCGCACCATTGCAAAATATCGCGAGTCCATGCAGATTCCTCCCGTCAGTCTGCGAAAATCCTTTTAACCCAAGCCAGGAGCCATGATGAATCTCAATCTCACCGGTCATCACGTCGAAATCACCGCTGCGCTGCACGATTATGTCGTTTCCAAACTAGGCAGGATTACACGGCATTTCGACGACGTTATCGATATCAATGTGATACTGTCGGTGGAAAAGCTCAAGCAGAAGGCTGAAGCCAATGTGCATCTGCGAGGCAAGAATATTTTTATCGAATCCGATGGGGCGGATATGTATGCTTCCATCGACAGCCTGGTGGATAAGCTCGATCGCCAGATACTCAGGCACAAGGAGAAGAACGAAAGTCATCGTGGCAGCGGTTCCCTTAAAAACCAGGAACTGGAGCAGCCGGAATAATTCCGATCCGGCTTGCGCGAAGCAGGCAAAGGAAGGAGGATGGGATCCTTCTTCCTCCTACGAAAGAGCATCCTCCAAATGTCCCGAATAAATGTCACCCAGCTCTTTGAGGACAAGCGGGAAAAGCTGGACCTGACCTGGGAAGCAGGCCGCAGCGGTGTCGACAGGCAGCTGGACGAAGATGCCGTGGCCCAGTCTACCCAGGGGATGATCGGTCACCTCAATTTCATCCATCCCAACTGGATACAGGTTATAAGCCAGACGGAAGCCGCGTATCTCGATCTGCTTGGCCCCGCTTCCCTGGAGCAGAACATGCAGCGGCTGGCGCAAAGCAGCCTGCTGTGCATCATTGTCGCGGGCAGTACCCCCGTGCCTGCCTCCGTCAGGGATTTTGCGGATTCGACCGCTACCCCGCTGTTCTGTACGCCGCATTCCAGCCTGGAGGTGATGTGGCTGCTGCGCCCTTATCTCGGGCGCGTCCTGGCGCCCTCCTGCAGCCGCCATGGCGTACTGCTGGATGTCCTGGGGATAGGCGTGATGGTCACCGGCGAAAGCAGCGTAGGGAAAAGCGAGCTGGCGCTGGAACTCGTGAGCCGGGGTCACGGGCTGGTCGCGGACGATGTCGTCGAACTGTATCGCATTGCGCCGGAAACGCTGGAGGGACGCTGCCCCCCCATGCTGCGCGACTTCCTGGAAGTCCGGGGGTTGGGTATGCTGAACATCCGCACCATTTTCGGCGAGACAGCAGTACGGCGAAAAAAGAACATGAAGCTCATCGTGCATCTGCAAAAACCCAGCAGCGCGGAGTTCAATGCCATGGAACGGCTGCCGATCGATGATGTCACGGAAAATATTCTCGACGTCAATGTCCGGAAGGTGATCATTCCAGTTGCTGCCGGAAGAAACCTGGCGGTACTGGTGGAAGCGGCGGTGCGCAACTACGTGCTGCAGTTGCGGGGAATCGACAGCGCCCAGGAGTTCTTCGACCGCCATCAGCAGGAAATGGAGCATAATGGAACCGGGGCCGAGGCGGAAAAACCTGAGAATGAGCTGTGAGTAGCCTCGGCAGTCCCGTGAATCGCATCCCCAGCCGGCACAATGGATATTTTTTCTTCTGAAAAATGCAACTGATCGTCATTAGCGGTCTCTCCGGTTCCGGCAAGAGCGTCGCACTGACCGTCCTGGAGGATAACGGCTACTATTGCGTGGACAATCTCCCCGCGAACCTCCTGCCCGAAGTGACGATTTATCTGAAAGAGTCCGGGCATGAGCGCGTCGCGGTCAGCATCGATGCCCGGAGCCGTGAAACACTGCACCTTCTGCCTCAGCGGCTGACCGATCTGAGGCGGCAGGAAATGGACGTGCACCTGCTGTTCCTCGAAACCAAGACGCATACACTGGTCCGGCGTTTTTCGGAAACGCGCCGGCGCCACCCGCTCAGCGATGGGCAGCTGACGCTGCCGGAGTGCATCCAGCTTGAACGCGAAATGCTGCGCGAAATACACGACCTTGCCAACCGCATCGATACCAGTGACTTGAGCGCCAGCTCGCTGCGCGCGTGGATACGGGATTTCATCAGTCTCGATCATTCGAGCCTCACGCTTCTGTTCCAGTCCTTCGGCTTCAAGCATGGCATTCCGCTGGATTCCGACATGGTCTTCGATGTGCGCTGCCTGCCCAACCCTCATTACGAAGCACTCCTGCGGCCGCTCACCGGAAAGGATGAAGCGGTAATGGAATATCTCGACGCGAATGACAATGTCAATCGCATGTTCGAGGATATCAGCCGGTTTGTCGAGGACTGGCTGCCGTGCTTCATTCGCGACAACCGCAATTATTTGACAGTCGCCATTGGCTGTACGGGGGGCCGTCACCGCTCCGTCTACTTTGTCGAACGCCTGGCACGCCGTTTCACGAACCATAACCAGGTTCTGGTACGGCACCGGGAACTGAATGCATAACGTGAAGCGCCCAGAGATGGTTTGCCTCCAGAGTGATCTGTCCTTCCCTGTTTGCCTGCCGGCAGGATTCAGCGGGAGCGAGACAATCTCCGGCAGGGGTTTTCAATTGCCCCCCAGGTGCGTGGGATGACTGCCCCAAGGACGATCACGCTTGCTTTTACCGGTGCATCAGGCATGCCCTATGGCCTGCGCCTGCTCGAGTTGCTGCTGGCAGGCGGGAATCGGGTCTACCTGCTGTATTCGCAGGCGGCCCAGATCGTCGCACACCAGGAGATGCAGTTCGTGTTGCCTTCCCGGGCAAAGGAAGCGGAAGAACTGTTCAGCCGCCGTTTCGATACGGAAGAAGGGCAACTGCGGGTATTTTCGCGCGAGGACTGGTTCTCGCCTGTCGCATCGGGCTCCAATCCGGCGGATGCAATGGTCATTTGCCCTTGTACGATGGGGACGCTGGCTGCGATAGCGGCCGGATTGGGCCAGAAGCTGATCGAACGCGCAGCCGATGTCATGCTGAAGGAGAGTCGCAAACTCATCCTGGTACCGCGCGAGATGCCATTTTCCTCGATACATCTGGAAAACATGCTGAAGCTCGCGCGCAGCGGCGCGCTTATCCTGCCGCCCAACCCGGGCTTCTATCACCATCCCGAGACAGTGCAGGATCTGGTCGATTTTGT